>JAFZFR010000112.1 GCA_017555805.1 Alistipes sp.
AATGCCCGTCAGTTGGAGAATGTAAACATCCCAGCCAAGTTGGCAACTGCTATCGTGAAGTTGGAGTTCACCGAGAACTTCAAGAACTACTTTGCAAATGGCGCGCAGATGAAGATTACAAGCGGTAACGGCAACGAGTGGTCTATCGATTACGAGAACACCCCTTACATCTTCGTTGAGAGCGGCAAGACAGTCACAATCTCTGGTCAGGCTACCAAGCAGCGTCCAAGCGCTACGGTAGAGCCAGCGGTGGTGGTGTTCGATGCTGTGGAGAAGAGCCTTGCGCCTTGCACAATCTACACCTACAAGTACGATGTATCTACGGCGGGTAGCGTGTCGGTTACATTCTCTTTGAACAACGAGCCTTCGGAGGAGATTATCGTGAGCGAGGGCGAGGAGTTGAACGACGACGCTATTATGTAGTACCCTAAAGTGAAAAACAAGAAAAAGAAAAGGATATGAAAAGATTTATGTTTATCGTGGCGGCAGCGCTCTGTATGGTTGCCTGCAACGACGAAAAAATCGACTGGGGCAGTCAGAACAACAACCAGGATGGCGTGGGCTATATCGCCTTTGCCGAGGGTGGTTTGTCTGTGAATGTGGATAACGAGGCTGCTGCAGGTGATGTTGAGCCAAAGGCTACGCGTGGCATTACCGAGGCGGGCGACGATTATATGGTTGAGATCTGGAACGAGGCTGGCGAGATGATCACATCGTTTAAGTATGGTCAGCGCGAGTCGCAGTACACAACCTCTCCTTATGACTCTTCACGCAAGGGTATTGCCGTAGCGGCTGGTACCTACACCGTGAAGGCTTACTCTGCCGAGACTCCAAAGGAGTCAAACACACCTAACTACGCTGGAGAGGCTGTGGTTAAGGTAGGCAAGGAGCAGGTGTCAAATGCCGAGGTGGTATGTACACTCTCAAGTGTAAAGGTTTCAGTTCGTTTTGACCCTATCCTCGCATCGCTCATTACAGATGCTACGCAGTCACGCGTGGTGTTGGGTTCGCAGGATGTGTCGGAGTACACCTTCACTGGTCGTCCTGTGACACCAGCGGCTGATGATGCTTCACTCACAGCAGGCTTGAGCAAGATGGCTTGGGATGCCGAGGGTGGCTCACGCTACTTGCGTCCAAACGAGGAGGTTAATCCTTTGACATTGTACCTCACAACAACCTACAACGGCAGCGCTATCAAGGATCAGGCTTTGAATGTAGTGAACAACGCGAAACCAGGCGAGTGGCGCAAGGTGACCGTTAAGTTGGAGAACGGCGACAACGGTACTATCTATGTGAATGTTGAGGTGCAGACCTGGGTTAATGGCGAGGAGGTTGATTGCGATGTAATGAAGGTTGCTTTGAATATGAGCGAGGGTGCTATTCCAGACGACTCTGACGCACCAGATTTCAAGTGGTTGGACCACGACCTTTCACAGCCATTCACCATCACTGACGCAATGTTTAACTCTGCGGGTACTTACACCGAGGGTGCTGACTTCGAGGTAAAGACAAAGTCGGAGATTACATCATTCACGCTTGCTCTCTCGACAACAAACAGCGACCTCTCGGCTGCTGCGGCAGAGATTGGCCTCTCGTCAAGCGACGGTTTGGAACTTGCGGCTTCGATGTCAACCGTTGCGAAGATGGTACTCGGCAACTGGGGCTTCCCAACAACGAATGTTGCGGGTGCTACGGAGGTTGCGTTTGACCTCTCGGCTATGATGAAGGATTTGCACTCAAACTATGCGGGTACTCACTCTTTCACTATGACCGTGGCTGACAAGAACGGCAGTTCGACAACAGTTGTGTTGAACATCACTTCAGGTCTTGTTGTAGATCCTAACATCCAGTGGGTGGGCTACGACATCGACAAGCGTTACGATATTCGCGCAGGCGACTCAACAACAATGGAGATTTTGGTTACTGCCAAGAGCGGTATCAAGAACCTCATTGTGACCATCGAGGGTCCTTTGGCTGATAATGGCTTGCTCACAGAGGTAGGTATGCCATCGACATTCGACTTGGTGAACCCAGGTCAGAACCTCAAGGGTGGCGAGTTGGCAGACAATCTCAATGGTTTGGGTTTCCCAACAGGTGACGCTGTCAAGGATCAGACAAGCATCTCGTTCGACATCACAAACTTCAAGTCAATGTTGGTGGTTGCTCCAGGTGAGACCAACTTCAAACTTACAGTGACCGATAACGAGGGCAACACTATCGAGAAGAGTATGATGATTAATATGATTGTTGGCTAACGATGAAAAAGTTATTATATATATTTACAATGGTTGCGGTGATGTTCACTGCGGCTTGTAGTAAGAGCGATGATTTTGCCCCAGAGCACGAGGGTAAGGGAGCGGTGTCGTTCTCATTCCCTGTGATGCGTTCGGCAGTGTCGGAGGAGGTTTACAAGATGATGAAGTTCCGCATCTACTCTCACTCGGGTGAGGAGAAGACATTGGTGCGTCTTTACACCTACGACGAGATTAAGGATATGAAGATGTGGCTCCTGGCGGGCGATTACTCAATCGCTATCGAGGGCGGTGTTAAGTCACCGGCATCATTCACTGATATCTACTATCAGGGCAGCACCGAGTTTTCGCTGGCTGCTGGCGAGGATAAGAGCGTCAATGTGGAGGCTCGCCCAAAGAATACGCTTATCAAGGTTGTTTTCGACTCTACCGTTGAGCAGAAGATGACTGCGGCACAGGCGATTATCGCCATCGACGATGCCTTCCGTGTGGAGAACATCACAAGCGGCGAGGTTGCAAGCCTCACATATAAGCAGACTGCCGTTGGTTACTACATCATCGGCGAGGAGGAGACCTCATTTGCGTGGAACTTCTCTGGTCAGGTGACATCGAAGAACTCGACCGTGGATAAGAGTGGCGTTTACACTCCTGCGGGCGGCTTCAAGGAGGGTGCTATGTACACCATTACATTCAAGTACTCTGACGACTTGGGTGGTTATGTGACTATGAATGTTCAGGTGGATGACACAATCGTTGATTACGACGATGTGCTTGTCTTCAAGCCAGAGCCACAGATTACAGGTCCTGCGTTGGATGTTGTAACCCGCGTATATGCTGGTATGGAGTCGTTGGTTTACGATGTGAAGGCTATCGCCGACCTCAAGACCCTGAAGATTGCGTTGGGCGATCAGGTATTGACCTACACCGAGGGTGAGGATAACAGCGCAGTGGAGGACTACTTCACAGTAGAGCAGACCACCGAGGGCTCTAACCTTAACTGGACAGTTACCTTGAAGGATAAGTTGCTCACATCGGTTGCTGCTGGCTCACAGAAGGTGGCCTTGACTGCAGTTGATGTCGAGGGCGTCGAGGGCGAGGTTGATGCTATGCTCTTTGGCGAGGGTACCTACGCAATGGCTGTGGTTGATGCGTGGAACGCTACCGCAAAGTTGAAGGCTTATGTGAACGACGCTAACGCTTCGGCAGCGAAGATTCACTACCGCGAGAGCGGCACAAGCGAGTGGCAGGTTGCCGTTGCAACGCTCTCATCTGACAATGTATATGAGGCTATGGCAGAGGGCATTGATGGTGGTCGCACCTATGAGTATTACTTGAGTTATGGCAACGAGAACAAGGGTGTTACCGCTACATTCAAGACCCTCGGCGTACAGATTCCTAATGGTAATATGGAGGAGTGGTCAGGTGACTCGCCTCTGTTGCCTTACATCAGCACTCAGTGGTGGGATACTGGTAACCACGGTTCTTCTACACTGGGTAAGAATGTTACATCGAACTCAACAGAGCATCCTGCATCATCTACCGGTCAGTACTCCGCATTCCTTAAGTCGCAGTTCGTAGGTATCGCTGGTATCGGTAAGTTCGCTGCGGGTAACCTCTTCTTCGGTAAGTACCTCGAGACAAATGGTACAAACGGTGTGATTGGCTTCGGTCAGCCATTCTCGTTCGACTATAAGCCAAAGAAGCTGGTTGTGTGGTACAAGGGTCGCGTAGGCACTTGCGACTACGGCGGCGGTGGCGTATCGGAGGGCGATAGCGACAAGTCGGTGATTTATGTGTGGTTGTGCAACTGGAGCGGTCAGCATAAGGTGAACACAGCCGACTCAAGCACCTTCATCAACCCACAGACAACAGCACAGACTGCCGAGGGTAATGTCCTCGCGTATGGCTATTGGAGCCGTGAGATTAGCGGTAGCGACAATGGTGCTGACGGTGGCTGGCAGCGTCTGGAGATTCCTATCACATATCGTGAGGGCGAGGGTTACACTGGCGTGAAACCAAACTACCTCGTAATCTCTTGCGCGGCATCAAGTTATGGTGACTACTTTGCGGGTAGTACCGACAGTTATATGTATGTTGACGACATCGAGTTCGTCTATTAATATGGTCACGGAGGAGGGCGCGAGTCCTTCTCCGATGATTGCTTTCGCAGGGCGGGTTTGATCGCCTTCCCTGTGGCTATGGTAAAGAAGAGAGTTATAATGCGAACAAAGATATTAACCCTTGTGGCACTTTTGCTCTGCGCTGTGAATGTGATGGCGCAGGGGGAGAGTGTGTCGAAGGGTACCGATGAGCGTGAGCAGCGCCGTTCGCGTCGTGGTCTGGTGGATATGGGCAATGTCTTTGTGCCCAAAGGTCAGTGGATATTTGGCGGAGCAGCCTCATACTCGACCCACGATAACGAACAGTATAAGTTGCTCGTTCTGGAGGATGTGAACTCGCTGGGCTATACGGTGAAGGTAAGCCCTATGGTGGCGTATGCCGTTGCCGACAATATGGCGGTGGGTGCGCGCATCAACTACGCGCGTAACTTTATGCGTGTGGATAGCGCAAGCATCTCGCTCGGTGAGGGCGAGACTGCCACAAACCTCTCGACCGACTTCTATTACGCTCTGCGTCACTCCTACTCGCTGGGTGCGCTCTGGCGTCAGTACATCCCGTTGGGTGAGAATCGTCGTTTCGCACTCTTTAATGAGATTGCTCTTGAGATGGGTGCTTCGCGCTCGAAGTTCGCTACCGATTCGCCCGTGAGAGGTACATTCTCAAAGTCATTCGACCTGGGTCTGGGTATCAACCCAGGCGTCGTAGCCTTCGCATCGAACTCGATGGCTGTGGAGGTGAATGTGGGTGTGCTGGGTCTGAAGTTCAGCCACCAGAATCAGGTGCATAATCAGGTGGCAACGGGTAAGGCCGACACAAGTTTTATGAACTTCTCGGTCAATCTGTTCAGTATAGGTTTGGGTGTTTCATTCTATTTGTAGAGGAGGGGATATGAAGAAGATTATTTTGATATCGGTTCTTGCCTGCCTCTGCATCGTAGAGGCGGTGGCGCAGAAGGGTGGCGAGGGTTATCGCACCAAGCAGCAGTTTATGCCTACGGCGCGACGCATCGACAGACAAATTGATGATAATGTATTTGCCTACAAGGGCGAGTGGGCGTTGGGCCTTACCGCATCGTATGGCACGCTCTCGAGCGACAATAGTGACCTGTTTGTTCTTTTGGAGCACATCAACCTTGCGGGCTCGATGGTGACAGTGTCGCCATTCGTGGGCTATTTCTTCAAGGATAACGCCTGCGTGGGTCTGCGTTTCGGTTACACATATATGGGTGGTACGGTCGATAATGTCGATTTGAACCTTGGCAGCCAGAACGATGTGGGCATCGCTATCCCGTGGGTGGATGCCGCAAGCAAGAGTTTCAAGGCGAGTGCATTCATCCGTAACTATGCCCCTATCGACAAGGCTGGCCGCTTCGGTGTATTTAGCGAGATTGAGGCATCGTATGCCAGCGGTAGCAACCTTATGGGCTTTAAGTCGGGTGATAACCCCGCAAGTTACTCCGACTCGCAGAACACTACCGTTAAGTTGTGGTTTAACCCGGGCGTGGCGGTCTATATGTTCCCAAATGTGTGTGCTACCATTTCATTCGGTATGGGTGGCTTCAAGTTCACCTCAATCAAGCAGTATGACAACGAGGGTGTGCAGACGGGCTCGCGCACGCAGTCGAAGTTGTTGTTCCGCCTGAACCTCGCCGACATCCACTTCGGTATGAATGTGCATCTGTGGTCAAAAAAGATTAAGAAGTAATGAGAGGATTTTTTAGATATATCACACTCTTGGCGGTCTTCGTTGCGCTGGCGTTTGCGGGTTGCATCGAGAACGACTTGCCATATCCTGTCGTTAAGTTGAATGTCACCTCGATTGATGTCGAGGGTATCATCGGCACTCCCGCAATTGACGAGGCGGCACGCACCGTAGTGGTGGAGTTGCACGAGCAGACCGACATTCAGAATGTGAAGATTAACAACATCACCTACACCGAGGGCGCAGAGCCTTCGCGCGAGGTGGTGGGTGTGCACGATATGCGTAGTCCGTTGTATGTCACCCTGTCGCTCTATCAGGAGTATCCCTGGACGATTTCGGCGACGCAGAACATCGAGCGCCACTTTACCGTCGAGGGTCAGGTGGGCGCTACCGAGTGGGATGTCGAAAATCGCATTGCAACGGCCTATGTGGGCACCGACGACCACACCAACATCCGCGTTACGGCGCTGAAACTTGCGGCGGCGGACATTGCCACCTACGAGTGGGCGGAGGGTGTTGATCCTAACGATTTTAGCACCGTGAGATATGTCTATGTAACCTGCCACGGCAGAACGGAGCGCTGGGACCTCTATGTCAAGACCACCGATGTGGTTGTGGATATTGTCCAGGCAGATGCGTGGGGTAAGGTTATGTGGCTCTACGGCGAGGGCTTGAGCGGCACAGACCTCGGTTTCAAGTACCGCGAAGCGGGTAGCAGCGAGTGGCTTGAAGTAGCGGATGTGAAGGTAAACGGCGGCTCATTCTCGGCTTGCGTGAGAGGTTTGCAGACCCTCACCGAGTATGAGATTATGGCATATTCAAACGATGATGTATCGGCCGTAAAGCGTGTCAAGACCGAGGGTGTAGCGCCTCTGGAGAATGGCGGCTTCGAGGATTGGGCGACCATCAAGAAGATTGTGTGTCCTTACCTTGCCGAGGAGACGGCATTCTGGGGTACGGGTAACCCTGGCGCGGCTATGGTGAGCGCTACGGTGACCGACAAGAGCACAGATGTGCGACCAGGCTCGGCGGGCAGTTACTCGGCTATGCTGGAGTCGAAGTTCGCCAATATGGCGGGTATCGGTAAGTTCGCAGCGGGTAACCTCTTCGTTGGTAAGTATGTCGCTACGGTGGGTACGAACGGAATCGTGGGCTTCGGTCGTAAGTTTACGGCGCGTCCTACGGCGTTGCGCTTCTGGGTGAAGTATAATTGTGGTGCTATTGACCGCATCGGCACGCTCCCTGCGGGTAGCACTGTGCAGATGGGCGACAACGATACTGGCTCGGTCTTTATCGCTCTGGGCGACTGGACAAAGGAGGAGTATGGCGTGGATGCCGATGGCGTGGTTAAGGGTACTGATGATATACCTCTCATTGTAGATACACGCGACAAATCGACCTTCTTCGACCCCAAGTCGGATGCGGTGATTGCCTACGGCGAGATGCTCTTTGGTGAGACCATCGGCGAGTGGCGCGAGGTGACTATCCCTCTGGAGTATGTCACTACATCGAAAGTGCCAACCCACATCGTAATCGTAAACTCTGCCTCACGCCTTGGTGACTACTTTACGGGTAGTACGCAGAGTGTGTTGTGGCTGGACGATATGGAACTCCTCTACGAGTAGGAATTGCCTAAAAAGGTGTTTTCTGCGTTATACTTGTCCTCGAAATGCTCATTTACATATAGTAAACTCCGCTTTCTCGGACTTCGCAAGCCTGAAAACCCACTTTATACAATGCCTCAAGTTAGCAGAGAAAATTAAAATTAGTAAACAAAAAAAGGTTGTCCGCGATGGACAACCTTTTCTTTTATATGTACGCCCGTTACTCGAGAGTGTAAGGTGCGCGATACTCGTAGTGGAGGAGTTTGTTAGCCTCGTCATCGGCCATAAACTTCTCAACGATAGGATTCCACTTGAGTGGTCGGTTGAGTTCGTAGGCGATGTTACCGATGTTACACATTGTACAAGAACTGTGACCAACCTCAACTGGCACATTAGGATCGCGGCGGCTCTTGATAGAGTTGATGAAACTCTGGTAGTGACCCACATTTGTCTCATATACAGCCTGCTGATCAACCTTTGTAGGCTGGAGGTCTGGTGATGAAGCCTCATAGAAGCCACGACCTACCATAATCCAACCATTCTCGCCCTGTACCTTCACAGCCTGACCCTTGCCGAAGTTCTTCTGGATAACCTCGATGCCGTTGTCATACTTGAATGTCAGGCAGCGATGCCAAGATGCTGCTGGTGGCAAAATCTCGCAAGGACCTGTGCGATCCTTACCGATGCACCACTGCGCGATGTCGAACATATGAGCGCCCCAGTCGGTTGTGAAGCCACCGCCCATACCTTTATACCAACGCCAAGCGCCCCAGCACTCGTCACCGCCGCGCTCGGTAATCAAAGGCACCACCTCGTGGTTGTAGTAGAACTTCTCTGACAATGGACCGAGCCACAACTCCCAATCCAAGCCTGCTGGCACCTCCTGTTTTGGCAAGTCGTAAGGACGAGGACCATCACCCACATAGGCGTGAATCAACGACACCTTACCCAGGCGACCCTCGCGAACGATGTTTGCCGCGTGGATGAACTCTGCCGATGAGCGCTGCATACTACCTACCTGCAAGATGCGGTTGTTGGCGCGTACAGCCTCCACAAGACGCTGACCCTCATATACTGTGAATGTCAATGGTTTCTCCAGGTAGATATCCTTGCCAGCCTTACAAGCCGCAATGGCGATGCGTGCGTGCTGGTGGTCAGGTGTTGCGATTACCACAGCGTCGATATCCTCGCGTGCGAGCAACTCCTCGAAGTGGATGTACATATCCACCTTCTGCTTGATGCCCTTCTCGGCATAGTAGCCGTTCACCTGCTGCTCGAAGCGATTGCGCTTGATATCATAGACATCACAACCAGCCACGATGCGTACATCAGGGATGGTGATAAAACCATTCTTGAGGTGGATAGCCTGCTGACCCAGACCGATGAAACCGATGTTGATTTTATCGTTTGCGTCACCCTTCTTTGCCTTCTTTGGAGCGGCAGCAGCCGACACAGCGTTAGGCAGAATGAGTGTAGATGCTCCCAGCGCCGAGTAGCGCAGAAAGTCTAAACGAGAAAGTTTTGAACTCATAATATAAAAGTTTTAAGGTTAATGCGTTTTAGGTGCTATAAAATTAAGCATATTATTTGATAAATCAAATATTTTCGGCGATTTTCTTTGGCTTGCGTTATCGGCTGGTGGCTAAAGTTTCTCAATCTCGCGCTGGAGAAGTTCCAGAAACTGCGCGCCCTCGCCACCATCCATCTGCGAGTGGTGGAACTGAAGCGAGATGGGTAGCAGTGTACGCAGCCAATGCTTGCGGTACTTGCCCCACATCACCATAGGGTTGTTGAACTTGTCGGTGTATTGGTTTACGATACTATCCAGTTCGGTCTGAATCATTGCCGATGTGCCGACGACCATATAATCCTCCAGGAAGGTGCTTTTGCACTCGCCCACGCACTGCTCCGTAAGTGCATCGTAGTGGCTGATGAAGCAGTCAATATCGTCAGAGTAGGGTATGTCGCACGAACTGATGCCGCCCTTGCTGTTTTTGACAATCACATTCACAGCGATGCGGTCGTAGCGGTATAATTTCCCCTTCTCGGGCAGCAGGTAGAACTCATCAATCTGGCTTGCTGCCTTGCCGATGCACCAGCAGAGCAGGGCGTTGAATTTCGCACCCCTTCGGCGGCTCGCCTTGATGATGTTGCCGACGCGGAAGGTCTTGGTGAGAGTCACCATAGGCATCGGCGAGGTCATCCAGAGTGCGAATGCCTCGGCGCGGGTGCTCTCTTGTGGGTTGATTTCGGTTTTCATAGGTTGTTATTTTACATAGACGATGTTTGACACCGAGCGCTCGCCCTCGTGGTCGTAGCGGCGGTTGTCGCAAGGGTAGTTAATGATGCCAGCGCCCAGCGCCCAGAGCGTTGTAGAGCCGCCGCCGTCGAGGTTTATTGCATCCTCTGCGCCGAGCACCTTCGCAAGGAAGGCCAATTCGGGTATGCTCATTCCGTCGGCATTGCCACGCGAGCGACCATCCACCGTGAGGAGCACCGTTGTGCCGTCCCTCTTGGTAAATATAGCGCTGCGAGGGTGGCGCGTCAGGATAAAGTCCTGACCAAACTCGCTCCACTCCTCTGCCGTGCCATCGGTAATGAGGATAGGACCCGAGGCCAGCACCGTGCCGCGCTTACCCTTGTATGTCTGCTCAATCTCCTTGCTCCACGCAAGAATCTGTAACTTGCCGCCACGGATGTGCAGAGCACCATCCACGCGACTGCGAAACTCGCTCATCGAGGTCGAGTCAATCACCTCCGCCCCGATTTTGTAGAAGCAGACCGAGTTGCCCTCCCTCATATTATAATATGTGCCGTTGATTGCCGCCAGTGCGCCGTGCATCATCGCCTGCTGGCTCGTCTTACGCATCCCGTTGTTGCCCGAGATGCCGAACTTGAATTGGCGCGAGCGGGGTATCTCCACAAGGCTGATGGACTGCGTGCTGCCGTACAGACCCACGATTTGTGCGTGCTTGAGTGTGATGCCGTTCTCCGAGGTGGTTTGCCACTTGGCATTGGCAATCAGCAGCGAGTCCTGCGGAGAGGTGGCGTAACAGAGTGCGACGCCGAGCGCGAGTAGGGCGGTAAGGAAAAATCGTTTCATATCAATGGAAAATAAAAGGCTGCCAACCTAAATTTCGTGACAGCCTAAAGAACTACTCCTCAACAATCTCAATCGAGAGAATCAAATCGCCTGGGCGAATATCGTCAATCACATCCAGGCCCTCTACAACCTTACCGAAGCAGGTGTGCACTCCGTCGAGGTGCTGTGTGTTCTGGCGGTTGTGGCAGATGAAGAACTGCGAGCCACCAGTGTCCTTGCCGCGGTGAGCCATCGACATCACGCCGCGGTCGTGGTACTGACGCTCGGCAGAGGTCTCGCACTTGATTGTGTAGCCTGGGCCGCCCGCGCCGTTGCCGATAGGGCAACCACCCTGAATGACGAAACTTGGGATTACGCGGTGGAATGTCAAACCATCATAGAAACGGCTCTGCGCCAACTTGATGAAGTTCTGTGCTGCGATAGGGGTCTCCTCGGTGTAGAGTTCGGCCTTCATATCGCCCTTCTCGGTAGAGATAATAGCGTATGTCATAATGTCTAAAGTTTGTTTGAATTAATAATTATCGGCTCGCGCCTATGCAAAGTTAGACAAAAAACTTTTTTCGGCATAATTATGATAAAAAAATGTTTCGATATATTGGAATTAAATAAAAAATAGTATCTTTGCATTTAGAAATAGTTTACAACCAATATGAAGAAGATACTTATTGTAGGTGCAGGCGGTCAGATTGGCTCGGAGCTGGTGACTTACCTGCGTGGTATTTACGGTGGCTCAAATGTTATTGCAGCCGACCTTCGTCCAAACGAGAAACTCGCAGCGGATGGTCCTTTCGTTGAGTTGGATGCCCTCAATCAGAGCAAGTTCGCTTACACTGTCCACAAGAACGGCGTTGATACAATCTTTAACCTCGTGGCTCTCTTGTCAGCAACAGGTGAGAAGAACCCACAGCTCGCGTGGAACATCAATATGGGCGCGTTGAACAACTCATTGGAGATTGCTCGTGAGTACAATTGTGCAGTATTTACCCCTTCATCAATTGGTGCTTTCGGTGGTGACTTCCCACGCGACAACACTCCACAGGATGTTGTGATGCAGCCTGACACGATGTACGGCGTATGTAAGGTGACTGGTGAGTTGCTCTCGAACTACTACTACACTCGCTATGGTGTAGATACTCGTTCGGTTCGTTTCCCAGGTATCATCTCGAATGTGACTTTGCCTGGTGGCGGTACTACCGACTACGCAGTAGAGATCTATTATTCAGCCGTTAAGGGCGAGAAGTTCGTTTGCCCTGTGCGTGATGTCTATATGGATATGATGTATATGCCTGACGCATTGCGTGCTATGGTTGAGCTTATGGAGGCAGACCCAAATAAGTTGCGTCACCGTAACAGCTTCAACATCGCATCAATGAGTTTCACTCCAGATATCATCTACAACGAGATTCGCAAGCGTATCCCAGAGTTTGAGATGACATATCGAATCGACCCAGTTAAGCAGGGCATCGCAGAGAGCTGGCCAAACAGCCTTGATGACTCTTGCGCTCGCGAGGAGTGGGGTTGGAAGCCACAGTGGGATTTGTCATCAATGACAGACGATATGCTGGCGGCTATCAGAAAAAAGAATCTTTAGCGATAGAGATAATTGTAATAGTTGAGAGGACGGGGGCACGGGTTGCCCCTGTTTTTTTGTTTAATAATGTTTTAGCGATGATATTTTGGTGTCTGGCTTGATTTCGGATTGCTCACATACGCCCAGTATGCTCCGCATCCTCAATCTGCGAGCAGCCTCAAAATCTCTATCGCTAATTCCATTATTGGGGGAGGGGATATCAGTTTGGCAAAGATTTGATAGTCAAGATAAATGGTTAGGGGCATTATTTCATCCAAATTCATTATATATTCCATTAAAAACACTACTTTTGCAACTTGAAATAAATGAATACTATGGAGATTAAAAAGCGAAGTGGGGCGGTGGCGTTGTTGCCGTTGGTGGTGTTTTTAGGCATTTACCTCGTTGGCTCGCTGGTGGCGGGCGACTTCTACAAGATACCTATCACAGTTGCGGGTATGATTGCCTCGGTGGTGGCCGTTATGATGGTGCGTGGCACACTCAACGAGCGTGTGGATGCATATTCGCGCGGTGCGACCGAGCCAAACATTATGCTGATGATATGGATATTTGTGCTGGCGGGAGCCTTTGCCGCTTCGACCAAGCAGATGGGTGCGGTGGATGCTACGGTGGCGCTCACACTGCGATTAGTCCCCGCGAAGTTCCTCCCTGCTGGAGTATTCTTGGCGGCCTGCTTCACCTCGTTGTCGGTCGGTACATCGGTCGGCACAATAGTGGCGCTGACACCTATCGCTTCGGCGTTGGCTACGCAGACGGGTTGCGATGTATCGTGGATGGTGGCCATTGTGGTGGGTGGTGCGCTCTTTGGCGACAACCTGTCGTTTATCTCCGACACTACTATCGCCGCGACCCGCACGCAGGGCTGCTCTATGCGCGACAAGTTCCGCACCAATGCGCTGATTGTAATCCCCGCGGCGGTGGTGACGCTGCTTCTGTATGGTTTTTCATCTGATATTCCCGCAAGTTCGGTTGCCACAACGCCCGATGCTCCGTGGTACACTATGTTGCCATATCTTTTGGTGCTGGCCACTGCCATAATGGGTACAAATGTGTTGATTGTCCTGGTGTTGGGTATCGTCTCGTCGGGTCTTATCGGTGTGCTGTCGCATAAGGTCGATGTCATCGGTTGGATTGGCTCGATGGGCGAGGGTATCGCTGGTATGGGCGAACTCATAATCATCACAATGATGGCGGGCGGTATGCTTGAACTCATCCGTTTGGGTGGCGGTATCGACTTTATAATCAGTTCACTCTCGCGTCGCATCAACTCGCGTCGTACGGCGGAGGGCGCTATTGCTCTGCTGGTTATGATTGCCGATGTCTGCACCGCAAACAACACTGTTGCCATCATCTCGGTTGGCTCTATCGTGAGGGAGATTGCTGAAAAGTTCGGTATCTCGGCGCGTCGTGCTGCCAGTCTGCTCGACACATTCTCGTGCTTCGCGCAGGGATTTCTGCCCTATGGAGCGCAGTTGCTGATGGCGGCGGGCCTGGCGCAGATTTCGCCTGTGGAGATTATCCCTCACCTCTACTACCCATTCATTATGGGTGGATGTGCCGTGCTTGCAATAGTATTCCAGTTTCCGCGCTATAACAAGAAATAATTTGAGCGTAGAGAGTTGAAAAACAGAATATTTTTTGTAAATTTGCCTTTGCTAAAGGCATTTGATAGCATATTTAACTAAAACCAATAACAATTATGAAGATTTCAAAGTTTTTTATGGCTGCTGCGGCTGTTCTCGTGATGGCATCGTGCGGTAGCAAGCCACAGCAGGATTGCTGCGGCAAGTGCAAGGAGTTCCCTATCGGTTTGCAGCTCTACTCTGTTCGCGGTGATATGGAGCAGGACTTCAAGGGTACACTTCAGGCAGTGAAGGATATGGGCTTCGACGGCGTTGAGTTCGCGGGCTTGTTTGGCAACACTCCAGAGCAGGTTAAGGCTTGGTGTGAGGAGATTGGCTTGAACCCTATCTCTGCGCATGTGCCATTGGCTGATATGTTGGCTGATGTTGATAAGGTGATTGCTGATTACAAGGCTATTGGCTGCGAGTACATCGTTGTGCCTTATGTAACCGAGGAGCGTCGCCCAGGTGGCGAGTTGTTCTTGCAGATGGTTGAGGAGATTCGCT
Organism: Alistipes sp.; assembly: GCA_017555805.1. GTDB lineage: Bacteria > Bacteroidota > Bacteroidia > Bacteroidales > Rikenellaceae > Alistipes. The sequence goes on from JAFZFR010000112.1 coordinate 14,502, forward strand.
CAATCGGCGAGAAGTGCAAGGCTGCTGGTTTGACTTTGCTCTACCACAACCACGACTTCGAGTTTAAGACTTTGGAGAGCGGCGAGTATGGTTTGGATTACCTCTACGCAAATGTTCCTGCTGACCTCTTGCAGACAGAGTTGGATCAGTGCTGGGTGAAGTTCTCTGGCGTTGACCCAGTTGAGTATTTGAAGAAGTACACAGGTCGCTCACCAGTGGTTCACCTCAAGGACTACTACAAGGAGGGCGAGATGGAGGGAGACCCATACGCACTTATCGGCTTGAACGAGGGCGAGGAGAAGAAGAGCTCAGCATTTGAGTTCCGCCCATTGGGTTGCGGTGTTCAGGACATCCCATCTATCATCAAGGCTGCTGTGAAGGCTGAGAGCAAGTGGCTCATCGTTGAGCAGGACCAGCCAAGCTTGGAGAAGACTCCAATGGAGTGCGTTGCAATGAGCATGGAGTACTTGAAGAAGCTCAAGGCTGAGGGTTGCTGCGATGGTGGTGACCACGAGGGCTGCGGCGAGGGTTGCGGTGATTGCGGTGACTGCGACAAGGAGGCTTCTTGTGGCGAGGGTTGCGGCGAGAAGGCATCTTGCGGCGAGGCAAAGGCTTGCGGTGGCGAGAAGGCTGCTTGTGGCGAGAAGAAGGCTTGCGGCGGTTGCAAGAAATAATTGATTTTTCAATGATAGAGTGCCGACCTCATTGCGGGGTCGGCATTTTTTTTATTTTGTTGGTTGATTGTTGATTAAAATCTTGACCAAATGGGCGGTAAATTAAACTAAAATGCCTATTTTTGTCTAAATTCAAAATAATAGTATTATGAAAAGACTACTACTCATCGTTGCAGCCACTCTCTGCTGGTTTGGCGCGCAAGCACAAAATGTTCAGTTGCATTATGATTTCGGTCAGTCAATCTATGATGAATTGGCAGCAACAGATGGCTCATACGGTCGTCCAAAGTTGACTACAACCGTTGAGATGTTCCGCCCAGACTCTTGGGGTAGCACCTTCTTCTTCATCGATATGGACTACTCGACGGGCGTGAAGGGCGCATATTGGGAGATTGCCCGCGAGATTAACTTCTGGCAGGAGAGCAAGTGGAACTGGTTGTCGGTTCACGCAGAGTATAACGGCGGTGGCAGTCAGGCGGTTGGTACATTCAACGATAGTTGGCTGGGCGGTTTGACCTATTCGGGTCACTCAAAGGATTTCAGCAAGACATGGTCAATCTCGGCGATGTATAAGTGTATCCCAGGCACGGTGAACGCTGCGGGCGAGAAGGATGTTCACAACTTCCAGATTACGGGTGTGTGGGGCATCAACTTCGCATCGGGTTGGGCGACATACTCTGGCTTTATTGACTTCTGGCGTGAGGCTCGCGCTTGGCAGGCAACAACCCACATCCTGCTCTCGGAGCATCAGTTGTGGCTCAATATGAACAAGATACGCGGTTGGGACAAGGTGAACTTGAGCGTGGGTACAGAGGTTGAGTTTTCTAATAACTTCGTGGCGCAGGGATTTTATGTGATTCCTACGCTCGCGGCGAAGTGGACTTTCTAACCGAGGGCGAGAGTGCAATCTAATCGAGAATAAAAATTTCTAATATTCAATATTATGCTTAAGAAACTTTTTGGGTTTGACCCCACAAAGACAACCGTTCGCACTGAGGTGCTGGCGGGTGTGACAACCTTCCTCACGATGTCCTACATCCTGGCCGTGAATCCGGGTATGTTCTCGCAGCTGGAGGGTATGACTGCAGGCGCAGTATTCACCGCTACAGCATTGGCGGCTGTGATTGGTTCTCTTGCTATGGCGTTGTGGGCAAAATTGCCTTTTGGTTTGGCGCCAGGTATGGGTCTTAACGCCTTCTTTGTCTATACCGTTTGTATGGGTATGGGCTACTCTTGGCAGTTTGCTTTGACTGCGGTTTTGATTGAGGGACTTATCTTTATCCTGCTTACACTCACCAACTTGCGTGAGGCAATCGTGAACGCTATCCCTATGTCCTTGAAGAATGCCATAGGTGCAGGTATCGGTCTCTTTATCGCCTTCATCGGTTTGCAGAATGCGGGTGTGATTGCTAACAATGACGCTACTTTGGTAACGCTTGGTGATATCACTTCAGGTGCTCCATTGTTGGCTCTTATCGGCTTGCTTCTTACAGGTTTCCTTGTTGTGAAGAATGTCCCAGGCGCATTGCTTATCGGTATCTTGGCAACAACCGCTATCGGTATCCCTATGGGTATCACAAACTATGGCGGCATCGTGTCGACTCCTCACTCTGTGTCAGATATCTGGTGCAAGTTTGAGTGGTCGCAGATTTGGTCGCTCGATATGTTGGTTGTGGTATTTACATTCCTCTTCATCGATATGTTTGACACAATCGGTACATTGGTGGGTGTATGTACAAAGGCTAATCTTATCTCTTCGGATGGTAAGATTACTCGCATCAAGCAGGCGTTTATGGCTGATGCTATCGCTACAACTGCGGGTGCGTGCCTCGGTACTTCTACTACGACAACCTATGTTGAGAGTGCTGCAGGTGTAGCACAGGGCGGTCGCTCGGGCTTGACTGCTTTCGTGGTGGCGTGCTGCTTTGCGGTGGCGTTGTTCTTTTCGCCTCTGTTTCTGTCAATCCCATCGGCAGCGACTGCAGCGGTGTTGGTTATCGTGGGTCTGTTTATGCTTGAACCAATCAAGAATATCCCACTCACAGATTATTCAGAGGCTATCCCAGCCTTCATCTGCATCATTATGATGCCTTTGGCATACTCTATCTCGGATGGTATTCTGCTGGGTATGATTAGTTATGTTGCGCTGAATGTTTTGTGCGGTAAGTTCTCGAAAATCACGCCTACGATGTATATCCTCGCGGTGTTGTTTATC
>JAFZFR010000113.1 GCA_017555805.1 Alistipes sp.
GGCGAACCTGCAAGAGTTGAGCCATCAGCGCCTGTGACAACCACACACTATCTCCCTCCAGACGGACATTGAGTTCAGTTTGTCCGTCGGAGGTCTGATATATGATTATCTCGCCTTTGTCCATAGCGCAAACCTATGTATCTTGCGAAAGAGGGTCTCTTACTCCTCCTTCTGGCTGTCAATCCACGCCTTCACCTCGGCTGTGGCAAGACCAAGCTTATTCTTCTTATTGAAACCGCAGAGGTCGTTGACGAGCTTACCGCCACCTGTCGAGGCAGTCTTCTGGAACGACTCCAAAGTGATGTAACCCATCTTCTGGATAGGCGCAACCCACTCCTCTGGCAAGCCTGCCTCGGTGTACTTCTCTACCGAGTCGGCCACAACCTTCTTCTCTGGGCGCATTGTTGGGAAGAACAATACATCCTGGATCGAAGTCTGGTTGGTCATAAACATTGTCAGACGGTCGATACCGATACCCATACCCGAGCATGATGGCATACCGTACTCCAAAGCACGCACGAAGTCCATATCGATAAACATAGCCTCGTCGTCACCCTTCTCCGAGAGCTTCAACTGCTCCTGGAAGCGCTCCAACTGGTCGATTGGGTCGTTCAACTCAGAGTATGCGTTACAGAGCTCCTTACCGTTGACGAACAACTCGAAACGCTCTATCAAATCTGGATTCTCGCGGTGACGCTTACAGAGTGGCGACATCTCGCGTGGATAGTCGCAGATGAATGTAGGCTGAATCAAATCGCCCTCGCAGTACTGACCGAAGATAGCGTCGATGAGCTTACCCTTACCCATTGTGTCGTCAATCTCCACATTCAGGCGCTGACAAGCCTCACGAAGCTGCTCCTCCGACTGGCCTGTGATGTCGTAGCCGGTCTTCTCCAAGATAGCGTCGGTCATTGTAAGGCGGCGGAATGGAGCCTTGAATGAAATCTGCTTGCCGTCGATCTCGAGCTCTGTTGTACCGTTTGTAGCCATAGCCACACGCTCCAACATCTTCTCGGTGAACGACATCATCCACTTGTAGTCCTTGTAGGCAACATAGATCTCCATACAAGTGAACTCAGGGTTGTGAGTGCGGTCCATACCCTCGTTGCGGAAGTTCTTACCGAACTCGTAAACGCCGTCGAAACCACCCACGATGAGTCGCTTGAGGTAGAGCTCAGTGGCGATTCGCATATAGAAATCTGTGTCGAGTGCGTTGTGGTGAGTGATGAACGGACGTGCCGATGCACCACCAGGAATAGGCTGCAGGATTGGAGTCTCCACCTCCACATAGCCGTGCTCGTTGAAGAACTCGCGCATAGTGGCCATAATCTTGGCACGCTTCACGAATACTTCACGCACCTGTGGGTTTACCACCAAGTCAACATAACGCTGACGGTAGCGTACCTCAGGGTCAGTCAAGGCGTCAAACTGCTTGCCGTCCTTCTCCTTCACGATTGGCAATGGGCGGATAGACTTAGAGATAACGGTAAACTGCTGGCAGTGAACCGACTTCTCGCCCGAGTTGGTGATGAACGCAAAACCCTCAACACCCACAAAGTCACCAATGTCGAGCAACTTCTTGAATACAGTGTTGTAGAGTGTTGGATCGCCCTCTGGGCAGATATCGTCACGACGGATATAGACCTGAATACGGCCTGTGTGGTCCTGCAACTCGAAGAACGAGGCACTACCCATAATGCGTCGGCTCATAATACGACCTGCAATACGCACCTTGGCATACTGCTCCTTGTTCTCCTCTGTGAGGTTCTCTGAAATCTCGGCAGCTGTGGCCGTTACATCGTACATCTCAGCCGGATAGGGCTCGATGCCCATCTCGCGCAAAGCGGCGAGCGACTTACGACGCAAAACTTCTTGTTCGCTGAGTTCCAAGCTCATATATTTCTCAATTTATAAATGTTACCACCTAAATTTTACTGCGAAAAGCCCCGCCCCGTAGGGCCAATGCGCTTTTCAGCGCAAAGTTAATACTTTGTTGTGCAAAATGCAAAAATTTCTTTTTGGCCCACTCGCAAAAATGAGTCTGCGCAGGGGTATTTGCCCCATTTTGCACTTTTTCGCTACAATTTGCGGCTGGGGCAGTCGTGGTAGCCAGTGAGGGTGATGTCGCCCGAGGCCGATAGCTCGACTATGGCGAATGAGTTGTGGGCAGGTGCGGCCTTTTCTATCATGCCGTTTAGGGTGATGTAGTGTATGTCGTTGCGGTGGCTGTAGTGGCCAGGGTGATGATGGCCCTGGAATACGGCCAGCACCTGTGGGTGGCGCTCGATGATGGCCACCACGTCGGCGGCGTTCCTCACGCATACGCTTTTGCTTACGCCCGAGAAACTGTCGAGCAACTGATGCAGAAATATGAGCGTGGGCTCTTTGGCGTGAGCTTTGAGCTCGGCCTCGAGCCACTCGAGCTGCTGGGGCGGAACCTGCGCCGAGGTCCAGTCGAAGCTGCCTCGGCAGTAGGGCGTAAGGTCGGCGTTGAAGTTGGCGTCGAGCACTATGCAACGCACCCCACGCGCCGCAAACGAGTAGTAGGATTTGCCTTTGGCTCGGCCTGTGTTGGTGGTGTGTGCTAAAAACTCCTCCTTTGATATGCAGTCCATATCGTGATTGCCCAGCACGTGATAAGTCGCGCCATCAAACTGCTGGAAGATGGCCTCTATGCGGTCGAGGTCGGCGAGGGTCTTTGCGGGGTCGGCCGACTTGGGCATATCCTTCATATCGCCCAGCTCGATGATGAAATCCACCTCCGCACGGTTGAACTCGTCGATGGCCTCCTGCATCTTCTGCAGCGAGTCACGATAGTGGCGTGTGCCACCCACCTCGCGGTCGGAGTAGTGTGTGTCGGTGAGTATGCCAAAGCGCAACGGCTTGCGACGCTTCGCCCCTTTTGGGTTTGCCGCCAGCGCTCTGCGACCCGTCGCCATCAGCACCACACCTCCCGAAATAATCTTTATAAATTCACCTCGTTTCATAGCCCTAAATTTTGCATTTGCAAGATACGAAAATTTCGACACATCACAAAAAAAGCTCCTCCCAACGGGAAGAGCTTTTCAATATTTGAATCCGAAAATTCAGACAAACTCAAAAACCAATTTTAATCCACCACAAGGGTAGCTTTTCACCGCCTCGGCTCGGCATAGTAAATAAATTTCCTCTGCTCTCGCCTTATCGGCGGCGTTGAATTTTGAATTACTTTCTAATCGCAGCTACACCTGGCAACTCCTTACCCTCCATATACTCGAGCAAAGCACCGCCACCAGTTGAAACGTAAGATACCTTGTCAGCCAAGCCGAACTTGTTGATACAAGCTACAGAGTCACCACCACCGATGAGTGAGAACGCACCGTTAGCAGTTGCCTCAGCGATAGCGTCAGCCACAGCCTTAGAACCTGTTGCGAACTTGTCGATCTCGAACACGCCTA
>JAFZFR010000011.1 GCA_017555805.1 Alistipes sp.
CACAAAAAAGGAGTAGGTAGTTCAAAGAACGGCCGTGAGTCAGAGAGCAAGCGACTCGGTGTAAAGCTTTTCGGTGGTCAGTTCGCTAAGGCTGGCAACATCATCGTTCGTCAGAGAGGTACTGTACACAACCCAGGTAACAATGTGGGTATGGGTAAGGACCACACTCTCTTTGCATTGGTGGACGGTACAGTTGAGTTCTGCAAGAAGTCATCTGGTAAGTCTTATGTAAGCGTAACTCCACTCGCAGAGTAAGTTAGGTTTACGACCATTAAGGCAAATGCGGAATCCATTTGGGTTCCGCATTTTTGTTTATATGTTTCTTCTTATACAATAACTTCTCTAACTTCTCTAACTTCCCTTTATCCCTTCTTCTCCTTCATAGCCTCGTCGTGGTCGATGTCGCACGATGAGCAGTTGCCGTGGCAGCCCAGGTCGGCGCAGTCGGTGCCCGTATCCTCGCGTGACTCCTGAACGGCACATTTGATACCCAGACGCTGCATATTCTTGTTCGTCGCAATCTCGGAATCTATGTCGTGACCCTTAAAGATTTGCGTGAGCGACATACCCAGAAAAAAGAATCCTACACAGAGAATTGATATTCCGATGACGATGAGTAGGGTCCAAATTGTTGATATCATTACTTTTATGCGTTAAAATTTGCTATTAAGTTGAAATTCTGCCAACAAAGTTATATATTTGTAGTTAAATTTGCAAGAAATGTGCATCTCTTATCTCGTTGGGGCTCACTGCTTCAGGCAGAGTGGCTTGATGAGTGAAGTGGGGCGGGAAGAAAAGCGCAGGAAAAGCGCAGGAAAAACGCAGGAAAAGCGCAGAAAAAACGACTCATCCGTAGGATGGTGGGGTGCACAGCGTAGTGAACAGAGAAACGACTTTAGGAATGAAAATAGTTATTTCTGGAATTGGAGAGATGGGTAGCCACTTGGCGAGGATGTTGAGTGGTAATGGTCACGACATTACGGTGATTGACAGGGATGTCAAGGCGTTGAACGAACTTGCCAGCCTTGCCGACCTTATCACTGTGGAGGGTGACACGACGACCTTTGCCGTGCTGCGTAAGGCGGGCGTGAGGCGTTGTGACCTCTTTATTGCCGTAAACCACGAGGAGACCCAGAATATTCTCTCGGCGGTGATGGCGAAGCAGTTGGGTGCAAAGAAGTCCATTGCGCGTATCGACAACAACGAGTACCTTGAGCCAAACAACAAGGAGTTGTTCATTGATATGGGTATCGACTATCTGTTCTACCCCGAGAAGGTGGCGGCGCGTGAGGTGGCAAACCTGCTGGGTCACACCTCGACAACCGACTATGTCGATTTCTCGAACGGCTTGCTCTCGCTGGTGGTCTTTAAGTTGGAGCCCACCTCGCCTCTGATTGGTCGCAAGTTGGCTGACCTGGCGGAGGATGGTTCTATTACGGAGTTCCGTGTGGTGGCTATCACGCGCGGCACGCAGACCATCATCCCAAGTGGTCAGGATGAGTTCTTCGAGGGCGACACTGTCTATGTGATTGCCCGCAAGGATGTGGCGCACAGCGTGACCGAGTTGTCGGGTCAGAAGAGCGTGGAGGTGAAGAGCCTTATGATTCTGGGTGGTTCACGCATCGGCGTGCAGGTGGCGCTGGAGTTGCAGGACGAGATAGATGTCAAGATGATTGAGTACAACGGCGAGAAGGCCTACCGTCTGGCGGAGGAGTTGGACAAGACGCTTATCATCCACGAGGATGGCCGTAACCTCGACGCAATGATTGAGGAGGGTCTGTCGCAGACCGATGCCTTCCTGGCGGTGACGGGTCGTAGCGAGACCAACATCCTGGCGGCGATGCAGGCGAAGCGTATGGGCGTGAAGAAGGTTATCGCCGAGGTGGAGAACCTCAATTATGTCTCGATGGCGGAGCGTGTGGGTATCGACACCATCATCAACAAGAAGCGCGTGACGGCATCAAACATCTTCCGTTTCACGATGGATACCGATGTGCAGGCTATCCGTTGCTTGTCGGGCAGTGAGGCGGAGGTGCTGGAGTTCATCGTCAAGCCAAACTCGCCAGCTACAAAGTCGCTCATCAAGGATATGCGCCTGCCGCAGGATGTCATCATCGGCGGTATCGTGCGTGGCGACAAGGTCTTTATCGCGGTGGGTGACACGAAGATGAAGGCGTATGACAGAGTGGTGGTATTCTCGATGCCAGGCTCTATCGCCAAGGTTGGAGAGTTCTTTAATTAGCCTTTTAGCCCACGGGAGCCATTCTCGGGGCGGGAAATGAAATAAAACACGAAAAACTATGTATGTAGCAATTGCGGGAAATATCGGTAGTGGCAAGACTACGCTGACGGAGATTCTCACCCAGCGTTATGGTGCGAAGGCCTACTATGAGGAGACTGATAATCCCTACATCGGTGATTTTTACAACAATATGAGCCGCTGGGCGTTCCAGTTGCAGATTTCGTTCCTCGGCAGTCGTATTCGTCAGACGATGGATATGCTGGCGGCGGGGGATGAGAATATCTTTCAGGACCGCACCATCTATGAGGATGCCCACATCTTCGCCTGCAACTTGCAGGAGATGGGACTGATGGCGTCGCGCGACTATGCTACATATATGAAGATATTTGACCTCACGACAAACCTCATTCCGCAACCCGATGTGCTGATTTACCTGCGTGCGAGCATACCTACGCTGGTGGCGCAGATTAAGCATCGTGGTCGCGACTATGAGATGAATATCGACGAGGCATACTTGAACCGCCTGAACGAGAAGTACGAGCACTGGATTAACACCATCTACAAGGGTAAGGTGCTCATCATCGACAAGGATACCGACGACTTCGTTGCCGACCCAAAGGTGGTCGATAAGATTTGCGCGCAGTTGGAGGAGATGGTAAAGCAAAAGTAGCCGCGATGCAGTTGCCGGAGAAGTTCAGGGAGCGTATGGTGCGCGAGTTGGGTGAGGCGGAGGCTGCGGCTCTGTGTGAGGCGTTGGCTACCGAGCCGACAACATCGGTGCGCCTGAATCCACTCAAGGTGCAGAGCCCGAAGTGGGCTTCGCGCAAGGTGGCGTGGAGCAGGTGGGGTCATCTGCTTGACGAGCGCCCAAGTTTCACGCTGGATGCCGACTTCCACGCGGGAGCATACTATGTGCAGGAGGCGAGTTCGCAGTTTGCGGGCTACATAATGTCGCAGGCGCTGGGCGGTGAGGCGGAGTGCGAGGGTAAGTATATCCTCGATATGTGTGCCGCGCCAGGCGGAAAGAGTACCCATTATGCTTCGCTGGTGGGTCGCAGTGGCTTGGTGGTGGCGAATGAGATTAACCGCTCGCGAGCCGCTGTGCTGGCCGATAATGCCCGTAAGTGGGGCATAGGAAATATGGTTGTCACCTGCAACGACTCGTCACGCTACCAGCAGGTCGAGGAGTGGTTCGACGCCGTGGCGGTGGATGCACCCTGCTCGGGCGAGGGTATGTTCCGCAAGTTGGACGAGGCGCAGGAGCAGTGGAGCGAGGGCAATGTGGCGATGTGTGCCGAGCGTCAGTGGGAGATTTTGCAGAATGCCTATGCGGCGTTGCGTCCTGGGGGCGTGTTGCTGTATAGCACCTGCACATTCAATCGTGACGAGGATGAGCATATTCTGGAGCGCGTGATGGAGCGCTATGGCGATGATTTTGAGGCGGTTGATGATATCCCGACCGACGAGAGTTGGGGCGTTGTGGTAGGTCGTGTGGGAGTGTTCCAGACCTTCCGTTTCTTCCCTCACAGACTCTCGGGCGAGGGTATGTTTATGGCTGTGGCACGCAAGTGTGGCTGCGGTGGAAAGCGCCGGGCATTGAAGTCGAAAAAGCAGTTGATTGCCCCCGTAGATAAGCGCTCGGCAGAGGAGTTGGGTCGCTGGGTGAAGGATGCCGCTGCGATGAAGTTCTTTACGGCGGGCGAGATGCTATATGGTTGTCGCAGAGAACATTATGTCGATATAGAGGCTCTGTCGGGCATTGTGTCGGTAATCTACTCGGGCGTGGCGATGGGTCAAATCTTCAAGAACAAGTTGAAGCCCGATGGCGCGCTGGCGTTTTATGTTGATTTCAGGCGCGAGGCGTTGCCAAACTGCTCTGTCGGTGAGGAGGATGCACTAAAGTTTTTGCGTAAGCACGACCTTCTGCTGGAGCAGATGATGGAGGGGCTTAACCTGATAGTCCACAACGACTTACCGCTGGGCTTTGTGAAGCGCATAGGCGCGAGGGTGAACAATATGTACCCTAACTCATTAAGAATTTTGAAATAGAAAACTATAATACTATGAACGCGAAGAAACTCTATTATTCGATGGGCGAAGTGGCGGAGATGTTTGATGTCACTCCTGCGTTGATTCGCCATTGGGAGTCTCAATTTGATTGTATCAAGCCACACCGAAATAAGAAGGGCAACAGACTCTTCACGCCCGAGGATGTCGAGAAGTTGAAGCACATCTATCACCTTGTGAGGGAGCGCGGTATGACCCTCAAGGGTGCAAATCAGGTGCTCAAGCGCGCCAAGAGCAGTGAGGTGGCACAGGAGATGGAGTTGCTGGAGCGTCTGCAACGCATCCGTGCTACGCTTGTCGAGGTGCGTGAGAGCATTATGGCGGGCGAGGGCGAGCAGGTCGTTGAGGATGATGCTTTGGTAGAGCCCGTAGCGGAGCCAGTGGTTGCTTCTGGTGAGGTCTCTGCGGCAGAGCCTGCCGAGGAGGTAGCACCAGCCGAGGAGGTCGCGCCAGAGGAGATTGTTTCGCCAGAGGAGGCAGAGGCGGCAGAGGCAGAGGCAGAGGCGGCAGAGGCGGCGACAGAGGCAGAGGCGGCAGAGTCAGCCGAGGAGGCATACCAAGAGCCTAAAGCAGAGGAGGTTGCGCCAGCGGTGGAGCAGCCAAAGAAGCGTGTGGTGCGTCGTCGCAAGAAGTCTGACGAGGAGGATAAGGAGTTGTTTCCATTCTACGAACAGTCATTGTTTTAGCCTATGAAGGTACGAGAAATAACCGCTGCAATCGAGCAGTTCGCTCCGCTTGCGTTGCAGGAGTCGTATGACAATGCGGGTCTTATCGTGGGTCGCCCCGATGATGAGGTGACGCGGGCGTTGCTTGCCGTGGATGTCACCGAAGAGGTGATTGCCGAGGCGGTGGCTGAAGGGTGCGATATGATTATCACCCACCACCCGATAGTGTTCCAGCCCCTCAAGCGCTTTAACTCGGCGACATATGTCGAGCGATGTGTCGAGGAGGCTATCCGTCGAGGCATAGTTCTCTATGCGGCGCACACCAATCTTGACAGCACTGCCGAGGGTATGAGTTGGCGTGTCGGTCAGATGCTTGGCGTGCAAAATATGCGCGTTATGCAACCCACCGTCGAGGGCGCGGGCTTTGGCGTTGTGGGCGAGTTGGAGGAGGCTGAACCGAGCGCAGAGTTTATGCAGCGCGTGATGCGGACATTCTCGGTAAAGGCGTTGCGCCATAGCGACATTGTGCGCCCCGAGGTAAGGCGCGTAGCCATCTGCACGGGCTCGGGCGGGTCGCTCATCGGCGAGGCGCAAAAGTCGGGTGCCGACATCTATTTGACCGCAGATTTGAAATATAATGACTTTATGCGGCATGAAAATGCAATAATTTTGGCAGATATGGGCCATTTTGAGAGCGAATATTGTGCAATTCAGATTTTATTTGATATTTTATCAAAAAATTTACCTATCTTTGCAGTTCGCAAGAGTGTGCGCTCGCGTAACCCCGTTTCATATATGATGCTCGACGAGCAGAGGGCGGAGTAGGAGCGCAAGTTAGGCTGTCTAAAATAAATTTTATATATATGGCACAGAAGAAGACATCTGAAGTCGATTACTCGATGCAGGAGAAGATTCTGGCTCTCTATGAGTTGCAGAAGATTGATTCTCAAATCGACGAAATCAACAAAGTGAAGGGTGAATTGCCTTTGGAGGTACAGGATTTGGAGGATGAACTCGCGGGTTTGCAGACTCGTATCGAGAACATCAACGGCGAAATGGAGGAGTTCAACACCCTCACAAAGCAGCGTAAGCGCGAGATAGATCAGGCGAAGATTCAGATCTCTCATTACAAGGAGCAGCAGAACAATGTGCGTAACAACCGCGAGTATGATGCTATCACCAAGGAGATTGAGTATCAGGAGTTGGAGATTGAGTTGGCAGAGAAGCGTTTGAAGGAGTATGCTGCTGGCATCAAGAACAAGAAGGCGCAGTTGGAGAGTGCCGAGGCTGTAGTGGCTGACCGCGGTCAGGACCTCGCAGCAAAGAAGGCTGAACTTGAGAGCATCGAGGCAGAGACCGCCGACCAGGTGGCTGCCTTGCAGGCAAAGGCCGAGAAGGCAAAGGTAAAGATTGACGAGCGTCTGTTGGTTGCCTACAACCGCATCCGTAAGAGCGTACGCAACGGCTTGGCGGTGGTGTCAGTGAAGCGCGATGCTTGTGGTGGTTGCTTCAACCGCATCCCTCCACAGCGTCAGGTGGATGTTCGCCAGGGCAAGAAACTTATCGTGTGCGAGTACTGCGGCCGCATCCTGGTAGCAGGCGACGAGGAGTAGGGCTTTAAGACACCCAGGGGCGAGTTCAAGGGCGAGTTCGGGGGTGCGTTATACGACAAGAATAGATAAGGAGATTACCGTGAGGTGGTCTCCTTTTTGGTTTGTGCCTGTTGGTTATGTGGTGTTGTTTTGTGTTGAATTTTGCTTTTTTTTGTGTCATTTTTGAAGTGGGGAATAGCGGAGTGTAGGGAGTTTAGAGAGTTTAGGGAGTTTAGGGAGTTTAGGGAGGTGAAAATGGGGTGGGGATAAGATTTTTATTAAATAAAAGGTAATAATCTTCATTGTTTATAAAATAATGTGTACCTTTGCGGGACAAAATGAACCGATAAAAATTACAAATTATATAACCGAAATGAAGATTGCTCTTGCCCAATTAAACTATACGATTGGCGATATTGACGGCAATACCGCGCGCATCATCGACGCTGTGCATAAGGCGCAGGCGCAAGGTGCTGATGTGGTGTTGTTTGCCGAGTATGCTGTGAGCGGAACTCCAGCGTATGATTTGTTGAGAAAGACCACCTTCCTGACTCTGTGTGAGGAGGCGTTGGAGCAGATTGCTCGTGAGTGTGTTCGCATAACGGCTGTTGTGGGTTCGCCTTTGCTGACCGAGCGCGGTGCTGTGAGCGCTGCCGCCGTGTTGCGTCACGGTAAGGTTGAGCAGGTGGTTGAGAAGCAGTATATCTCTGCCCGCCGCGAGATGGGTTTCATCGTGGGCGGTGAGGGTTACAAGGTGCTCGACCTCTACGGAGCGAAGATTGCCATCCTGGTGGGTGACGACCTCTCGCACCTGAACGAGTTGGAGGAGGAGGCTGACCTGGTGGTGAGCATCAATGCGCGTCGCTATGGTAAGGGTCTGCTCTCATCTCGCGCCGAGATGTTGCGCCGTCTGGCATTCACCGAGAACCGCGACATCATCATCATCAATCAGGTGGGCGGCTCGGGCGACATCGTATTCGATGGTACTTCGGGCGTGATGAACCGCGAGGGTAAGACCGAACTCCTGCTTAAGAGTTTTGAGGAGGACCTCCAGATTTACGACACTCTGGCCGACAACGAGACATTCGAACTCCCCTACACATCATACAACGACCGCACGCGTATGGTCTATAAGGCTGCGTGTCTGGGCGTGAGGGATTACTTCCTCAAGAACGGCTACACCAAGGCGTGTGTGGGTCTGTCGGGCGGTATCGACTCGTCGGTGGTTGCCTGCCTGGCTGTGGGTGCGCTGGGAAAGGAGAATGTGAAGGGCCTGATGATGCCTTCGCAGTTCTCATCGGACGAGTCAGTCGAGGATGCGAAGCGTCTTGCCGAGAACCTGGGCATCGAGTACAGCGTACTGCCTATCACCGAGGCGTATAAGTCAATCGTCGATACATTGAAGCCTGTTGTGGGTGGCACAGAGTTCGACTCTACGGAGGAGAACATCCAGTCGCGTATCCGTACCGTGCTGCTGATGGCCTTGCAGAACAAGGAGGGCTATGTGCTCCTGAACTCGTCGAACAAGAGCGAGAACGCCATCGGCTGGTGTACCTTGTATGGTGACACTGCGGGTGCTTTCTCTCCTACGGGCGACCTCTACAAGAGTGAGGTTTACGACCTTGCGCGATATATCAATCAGAAGTTTGGCGACATCATCCCCGAGGAGGTGCTCAAGAAGGAGCCTACATCGGAGTTGCGTCCCAACCAGAAGGATAGCGACATCCTGCCTCCATACGAGGTTGTGGATGCCATCCTCTACCGTATGATTGAGGAGGGTCAGCACCGCGAGGAGATTATCAATGCGGGCTTCGAGAGCGATGTGGTTGAGAAGATTCACTCGATGGTGATGCAGAATGTCAAGAAGCGCTACCAGTATCCACCTGTGTTGCGTCTTTCGACCTGCTCATTCCGTCACGAGTGCCTCTTCCCATTGGTGAACAAGTACGGTTATTAACGCTTTAGGAGGCTCTCTCGATGGCTCAAATCAAGCATAACGGCGAGGTGGTGGGCATCTGTGGCGACACTGTGAAGGTTCGTTTGACCGTCAGCAGTGCTTGCAGCGGTTGCCACGCAAAGGCGGTGTGCGGAGTGGATGAGAGCGCGGAAAAGATAGTTGAGATTAGTGGTGTGGAGGCTGCCGAGTACTCGGTGGGCGAGGTTGTCGAGGTGGCTCTGCAAAGTAACTCTATGGGCGCTATGGCGGTTGTATTGACCTATGTAGTGCCTTTTTTCGTGTTGGCACTTTTGCTGGTGGGCTCCACCGTGGTGGGCTTGAGTGAGGGTGCTGCGGCGCTGGTGGCGCTGGGCGGAGTGGTGGTCTATTACCTTGTGCTCTACCTCGTGCGCGAAAGGGTTAAGAAAACAATAAAATTCATAATAATAAAACAAACAAAATGACGGTATTATTATCTACAATTCTCACTTTGAGTCTGTTAGGTATTCTCTCGGCGGTAATCCTGTACTTCGTTGCACAGAAGTTCAAGGTCGAGGAGGACCCACGCATCGACGAGGTGGAGAAGATGTTGCCTGGTGCAAACTGCGGTGGTTGTGGTTTTGCGGGTTGTCGTGGTATGGCCGACGCGTTGGTCGCAAATGACGACATCTCTGCTCTCTATTGCCCTGTGGGTGGTGCCGAGGCGATGAAAGGTATTGCATCTTACCTGGGTAAGGTGGCACCCGAGAAGGAGCCTGCGGTGGCGACTGTTCGCTGTGGTGGCGTCTGTGCAAAGCGCCCTCGCACAAACGAGTACAACGGCACGAAGAGTTGTGCTATGGCGGCGGCATTCTATGTGGGTGAGACTGCGTGTGCTTATGGTTGCTTGGGTTATGGCGACTGCGTCGAGGCGTGCGCGTTTGATGCTATCAAGGTCAATCCCGAGACTGGCATTGCCGAGGTTGATGCCGAGAAGTGTACCGCTTGCGGTGCGTGCGTGAAGGCGTGTCCAAAGCGCATCATCGAACTTCGCAAGAAGTGGCCAAAGAACCGTGCGGTATATGTAAGTTGCGTGTCGAAGGACAAGGGCGCAGTGACGATGAAGGCCTGCAAGGCGGGTTGTATCGGTTGTGGCAAGTGTGCAAAGGTGTGTGCTTTCGACGCCATCAAGATTGAGGTGGGCGTGGCATATATCGACTCGCAGAAGTGTAAGTTGTGCCGCAAGTGCGTGAACGAGTGTCCTACGGGCGCTATCGTGCTGAAGGGTATGGATCCACTGCCAAAGGAGCCAAAGACCCCTGCTGCAAAGCCAGCAGCGCCAGCCGAGAAGCCTGCAACGCCAGCAGCAAAACCCGCTGATGCGGTTGCAAAGCCCGCGGAGGCTGCAAAGAACGAGAGTGTAAACGAGCAGAAATAAAAGTAGATGAAGACATTTCCAATAGGCGGAGTCCATCCGTCGGATAATAAAAAATGGAGTTGCCAGAAGCCTATCGAGGCGCTGGAACTTCCCGACATTGTCAATATTCCGCTTGCACAGCACATTGGTGCGCCCGCTACGGCTGTCGTGGCAAAGGGCGACAAGGTTTTGACAGGTCAGCTCATAGCCGAGGCTACGGGCTTTATGTCGGCTAACATCCACTCACCGATTTCGGGTACGGTGTCGGCAGTGGATATGCAGTTAAACGCGCAGGGTCTGCGTCAGATGATGATTACCATCAAGCGCGAGGGCGACGAGTGGATGCCCGAGATTGACCGCTCGGCAGAGGTTGTACGCGAGTGTACGCTCGAGCCAGCCGAAATTATCGCAAAGATTAAGGCGGCGGGTATCGTAGGTATGGGTGGTGCGACATTCCCAACCCATGTGAAACTCTCTGTGCCCGATGGCTGCAAGGCAGAGTATCTGATTATCAACGGCGTAGAGTGTGAGCCTTACCTCACATCCGACCACCGCACAATGCTTGAGCGTGGCGAGGAGTTGCTCGTCGGTGTTGAGATTTTGAAGCGTGCGCTCAAGGTCGAGAAGGCTGTTGTGGGCGTTGAGAATAATAAACCCGATGTTATCGCATCGTTGCGTAAGAAAGCAGCAGAGGGTGGGTTTGATGTTGTGATTGAGCCTCTCAAGGTGCAGTACCCACAGGGTGGCGAGAAGCAGTTGATTGCCGCCATCACGGGTCGTGAGGTGCCACCACCTCCAGGCTTGCCAATCCATGTTGGCGCTGTGGTGTGCAACGCATCAACGACGGTCGCAGTGTATGAGGCGGTGCAGAAGAACAAGCCACTCATTGAGCGTGTTGTGACTATCACGGGTAAGGAGATTAAGGAGCCACGCAACCTGCTCACTCGTATGGGTACGCCAATCTCAAAGTTGGTGGAGAAGGCTGGCGGTCTGCCAGAGGGTGATGTGAAGGTTGTAAACGGTGGTCCTATGATGGGTCGCGCGATGGTATGCCTCGACTCGCCAGTGACGAAGGGTTGCTCGGGCGTGTCGGTTTATAGCGGCTCGGAGGCTCACCGCGTGGAGCCAAGCGCTTGTATCAAGTGCGCGAAGTGCGTTGCGGCGTGTCCAATGTCGTTGGAGCCTTACCTTATCTCAAAATTGGCGAAGAAGCAGATGTGGGAGCGTCTTGAGGAGGAGCATATCACCGATTGTATCGAGTGTGGCTGCTGCCAGTTCACCTGCCCTGCGGGTATCGCTCTGTTGGATTATGTGCGTATGGGTAAGCAGACTGTGATGGGTATCATCCGTGCTCGCGCTGCCGCTAATGCACCTAAAAAGTAACGGTTAAAAAGAGAAAATTATGGCAAATAAATTTATTGTTGCTACGGCTCCACATATGCACAGTCCCGAATCGACGCAGTCGCTGATGCGCCATGTGTTGATTGCGCTGGTGCCTGCCTTTGCGGTTTCGGCGGTGGTGTATGGTCTTGACGCATTTCGCGTTACGGCTATCGCTGTTGCGAGTTGCGTTGCGGTGGAGTTCCTGATTCAGAAGTTTTTGTTTGGCGGCAAGCAGACCGTGTCGAACCTCTCGGCTGTCGTTACGGGTGTGTTGCTCGCGTTTAATCTCCCAGCAGACATCGCCTGGTGGATTGTGGTTATCGGTGCGGTGGTTGCCATCGGCGTTGCGAAGATGACCTTCGGTGGTTTGGGCCGCAACCCATTCAACCCAGCGTTGGTGGGTCGTGTATTCCTGCTCATCGCCTACCCTGTGCAGATGACATCGTTCCCAAAGCCAGTTCATCCTGACTATATCGACGCCTTTGCGGGTGCTACTCCTCTGGCGGCGTTGAAGTCGAAGGCTATCGCGGCGGGTGATGCTAACCTGCTGGATATGCTCTCTGGTATGATGCCAGGCTCGATGGGTGAGATTGCCGCTGCGGCTCTGCTCGCGGGCGGTATCTATATGATTTGGCGCAAGGTTATCACTTGGCACATCCCAGTGGCTGTGCTCGGCTCAATGGCGGCGTTCGCTTTCTTCGTAGCCCTGTTGCAGGGTGGTGTGAGCGCTCTGTTGTATGAGTTGCCAGCGTTCCACTTGTTGGCAGGTGGTGCTATGCTCGGTGCTATCTTTATGGCAACCGACTATGTGACCTCGCCAATGACACCAAAGGGTATGATTATATATGGTATCGGTATCGGTGTGATTACGATGATTATCCGTCTGTGGGGTGCCTATCCCGAGGGTATGTCATTCGCAATCCTTTTGATGAATGCCGTTGCACCATTGATTAATAAGTATGTTAAACCACGCCGTTTCGGTATGATGACTAAAAAGTAGGAGGGCAGACGATGAAGAGTACACTTTTTAATATGGTGGCTGTGTTGTTCACCATCACCCTCATTGCTTCGGCGGGCGTGGGTGCAGTAAATATGATTACCGAGGAGCCTATCGCGGCAGCGAAGCAGGCGGCTACTACTGCGGCATTGCAGAATGTGTTGCCAGCGTTCGAGCAGAACTCGGTGTCGGAGCAGGAGATTGACGGCCTGCCAATCAAGGTCTATACCGCAACAAGCGGCGAGACTGTTGTGGGCTATGCCGTTGAGTCGATGACCAAGAACGGCTTTGGCGGTGCTATCCGTATGATGGTCGGCTTCTTGCCTGATGGTAATATCTATAATGTGAATGTGCTTGAGCAGGCGGAGACCCCTGGCTTGGGTACAAAGATGTGTGACGAGGGCAACGCCCTTATCTCAAGCATCAAGGATAAGAATGCTTTTACTCTTGAGTTCAAGGTGAAGAAGGATGGTGGCGAGTTGGACGCTCTGACTGCCGCTACAATCTCTTCGCGTGCATACTACGACGCTGTGGCGCGCGCCAAGGAGGCTTACCTTGTGGCAAGTGGCAAGAAGCAGTGGGCTGATGGCGTCACAAGCGCTACGGCTACCGTAGAAACAAACGAGGGCGAGACAGCCCAGGAAGGAGGCAAAGATGAATAAGTTGCAGATTGTTTTGAGCGGCATTTTGAAGAATAACCCAACCTTCGTGCTGGTCTTGGGTATGTGTCCTACTTTGGGTACAACCACCTCGGCTATCAACGGTATGGGTATGGGTGTCGCTACGATGGCGGTGTTGATTATGTCAAACCTCGTAATCTCGCTCATCAAGAATTTCATTCCCGATAAGGTTCGCATCCCTGCGTTCATCGTGGTCATCGCATCGTTCGTGACCATCATCCAGATGCTTATGCAGGCGTATGTGCCTTCGCTCTACGCATCACTCGGCGTATTTATTCCGCTGATTGTTGTGAACTGTATCATCCTGGGTCGTGCCGAGGCGTTCGCATCAAAGAACGGCCCTCTGGACTCTATCCTCGATGGTGTGGGTATCGGTATCGGCTTTACACTCTCGCTCACAGCCATCGGTGCGGTGCGTGAGGTGCTCGGTAGCGGCGCAATCTTCGGTTATTCGTTGGGTATCTCGGACTATATGCCTTTGGTATTTGTCCTTGCTCCAGGTGCGTTCCTTGTGCTCGGTTACCTGATGGTTTTGTTTAACAAATTAGCAAAGAAGTAGTTATGGAACTTTCATATTTCGCAATTATCATTGGCGCCATCTTCGTGAACAATGTCGTGTTGGCGCAGTTCCTCGGCATCTGCCCATTCCTGGGTGTGTCGTCAAAGGTTGATACTTCGCTGGGTATGGGTGCTGCCGTAACCTTCGTTATGGCGCTCACCTCGATTGTGGCGTGGGCTATCCAGACCTACATCCTCGTGCCTCTGCACATCGAGTATATGCAGACCATCGTCTTTATTCTGGTCATCGCGGCTCTGGTGCAGATGGTTGAGATTGTGCTGAAGAAGGTGTCGCCATCTTTGTATCAGGCGCTCGGTATCTTCCTTCCACTTATCACCACTAACTGTGCGGTGCTTGGTGTGGCTATCCTGATGATTCAGAAGGAGTTTAACCTCTTGCAGAGTTTCGCTTACTCGGTGGCTACTGCCATTGGTTTCGCCCTCGCACTGGTTATCTTCGCTGGTATCCGCGAGCGTCTTGAACTCGACGATATGCCAAAGGCAATGAAGGGTATTCCAATTGCATTGATTACCGCGGCGATTCTCGCAATGGCGTTTATGGGATTCTCTGGATTGGTATAAGAAAAAGCGACAAAAAAGGCGAATTTCGGCGTTACGCTCGCTTGTGAAATGCTCATTTACGACAAGTAAACTCCGCTTTCACAAACTTCGCAAGCCTTGAACTTCATCCTTTTTAGTCACTTTCGGGTGAATGGTATAGGGTTGGTTGGTTTTATCCATCCAACCTTTTTTATAAGTTGTGCTTATAGTAAGTTAAATTCTTTTGATTGATTTTATGGTTTTTCGGCGAAAAGATGTATTACTTTTGTATCAAAGAAAAACGAATATTAACAATAAAAACCTTTATACTATGAAAAAGCACAGATGTATTCCTTGCGGTTGGATTTATGACCCAGCAAAGGGTGACCCAGATAACGGCGTAGCGCCAGGCACTCCATTCGAGGAGGTTCCAGAGGATTGGTCTTGCCCAATTTGCGGAGCAGACAAAGACTCATTTGAAGAGATTTAGCCTTTTGCTATACAACTTCTTTAGAATAGAGTAGTGGGTTGTCCTTCGGGGCGACCCTCTTTTTATCAGAATTATATACTTTAGTGTTGTAGAGTCATAATTATGTCATTACCCGACACCCAAAGGGTGGCGAAGGTAACCGACGCTGCGGAGCGAGAGCAGAGGATGCTTGCATACTTTGCCGAGCCGCGAGGAGGAAAAGCCTCGAATGAGGATTAATCCTCCACTCAATAG
>JAFZFR010000012.1 GCA_017555805.1 Alistipes sp.
TACCGTTAAGGGTATCGTAATGGACCACGCGGGTGAGACTCCAGGTTTGGGTGCCGAGATCACAACATCAAAGGTTCAGGATATGTTTAAGGGCAAGACCATCTTCGAGGGTGCAGAGTTTGTATCTGTAACAATGCGAAAGGGTGGTGCTACAAACAACCACGAGGTTGATGCAATCTCTGGTGGTACTAAGACTTGCGATGGTGTGAATGCTATGATTAAGTCAAGCATCGAGGGTTACTTACCTTATATTAATGCTAATAAGTCTAACGAATAAAAACAGGCGGAACTATGAGTAATTTGAAGAATTTAACTGGACCGCTGAGTTCAAACAACCCTGTAATCGTTCAGATTTTGGGTATTTGTTCGGCTTTGGCGGTGACTGTGAAGATGGAGCCAGCATTCGTGATGGGTCTTTCTGTAATGGTCGTAACAGCGTTCTCTAACTTGGTGATGTCACTTTTGCGTAATGGTATTCCATCGCGCATCCGTATCATCGTTCAGTTGGTTGTTATCGCTGCATTGGTAATTATCGTGGATCAGTTCCTCAAGGCATTTGTTTACGATGTGTCGAAGCAGTTGTCGGTTTATGTGGGTCTGATTATCACCAACTGTATCATCATGGGTCGTGTAGAGGCTTACGCTTTGGGTAACAAGCCTTGGGATTCATTCCTCGATGGTATCGGCAACGGTTTGGGTTATGCTACAATCCTCTTGATCGTGGCATTCTTCCGTGAGTTGTTCGGCTCTGGTACATTGTTCGGTATGCGTATTATCCCTGAGAGCTGGTATATCGCTAACGGCGGTTTCTACTCGAATGTGGGTATTATGCTCTTCCCACCGATGGCTCTTATTATTGTAGGTGTAATCATTTGGGTTCACCGTTCGTTTAACAAGGATTTGCAGGAAAAATAGGAGGTAGAGTATGGAAACATTGAATCTTTTTGTGCGTTCGGTCTTTATCGACAACATGGTCTTCGCTTTCTTCTTCGGTATGTGTTCATTCATTGCCGTTTCGAAGAGCGTAAAGACTGCATTGGGCTTGGGTGCTGCTGTAACATTTGTGCAGACTATGACAGTGCCTTTGAACTACCTCTTGAACGAGTATGTATTGGCTCCTAACGCCTTGGTAGAGGGTGTTGACTTGAGCTTTTTGACATTCATCGTCTTCATCGCAGTTATCGCATCATTCGTGCAGCTCGTTGAGATGGTTGTTGAGAAGTTCTCTCCATCACTCTACAACCAGCTCGGTATCTTCTTGCCACTTATCGCTGTGAACTGTGCTATCATGGGTGGTTCACTCTTTATGCAGCAGAAGGTAACTTCGGGCGAGATTGCAAGCTTGGTTGATAGCATTGTATATGGTCTGGGCTCTGGTTTGGGTTGGGCTATTGCTATTGTTATGATGGCTGCTATCCGTGAGCGTTTGCAGTACTCTCACATTCCTGCAGGTTTGAAGGGTCCTGGTATTGCGTTCATCATCACTGGTTTGATGGGTATCGCGTTTATGATCTTCTCGGGTATTAAGTTGTAACCTTTAATAAGAGAATAGAAATGGATATTTTAACAATTGTAGTTGCGATAGTTGCCTTTCTTGTGGTGACACTGCTTTTGGTGGCGTTGCTTCTCTTTGCGAAGGCTAAATTGACATCATCGGGTGATGTCACTATCGATATTAACGATGGTAACAAGGTTTTGACCGTAGAGGCGGGCTCAACTTTGTTGAACACCTTGACTGCACAGGGCATCTTCCTCCCATCAGCTTGTGGTGGTAAGGGTGCTTGTGGTCAGTGCAAGTGCCAGGTCTTGGAGGGCGGCGGCGAGATTCTTCCTACCGAGACAGGCTTCTTCAATCGTAAGCAGATTCAGGAGAAGTGGCGTTTGGGCTGCCAGGTGAAGGTTAAGGAGAATATGAAGATTGCTGTTCCTGCTTCAGTTCTTTCTATCAAGAAGTGGGAGTGCGAGGTTGTTTCTAACAACAATGTTGCAACCTTCATTAAGGAGTTTGTGGTTAAGTTGCCAGAGGGTGAGGATTTGAACTTCCGCAGTGGTGGTTACATCCAGATTGATGTGCCAGCAATCACTGTGGATTACAAGGATATCGATGTCGATCCTGAGTACCGCGAGGATTGGGAGAAGATGAAGGTATTTGACCTCAAGATGGTGAACCCAGAGCCACAGGTGCGTGCATACTCTTGCGCAACTTATCCTGCAGAGGGTAATGTGATTAAGTTGAATGTTCGTATCGCGACACCTCCATTTGACCGTGCAACAGGTGGCTTTATGAATGTGAACCCAGGTGTATGTTCATCTTACATCTACTCACTCAAGCCAGGTGATAAGATCACTATCTCTGGTCCTTACGGAGAGTTCTTCTTGCCAGATAACCTGCCAGACACTCAGGAGTTGGTATTTATCGGTGGTGGTGCTGGTATGGCTCCTATGCGTAGCCACTTGATGCACCTATTCAAGACCGAGAAGACAAAGCGTCCTGTAACATTCTGGTATGGTGCGCGTTCTTTGAAGGAGGCGTTCTACTTGGAGGACTTCGCTGCTATCGAGAAGGAGTTCCCTAACTTCAAGTTCCACTTGGCGTTGGACCGTCCAGATCCAGCAGCAGACGCAGCAGGTGTAGAGTACAAGGTTGGTTTCGTACACAATGTATTGTATGAGAACTACCTGAAGAACCACGACGAGCCAGAGGGCTGCATCTACTTGATGTGTGGACCTCCGATGATGGCATCTTCAGTGGTGAATATGCTTGATAGCCTCGGCGTTCCAGCAGAGAACATCTTGTTCGATAACTTCGGTGCATAATTTTGCTGAAGTAATCGTAAAAAGAGTAGGGTTGTGTGACTTTGTCGCGCAGCCCTATTTTTTGTGGTTTTGTGAAATGGAAATATAAATATAAATGTCATTCCACATTTTCACATCTTGTGTCCATTAATAATAGAGATTTGGTTGTAAGTGAAAATGAATGGAATCTTCCCTTGTGAAATGGTGTATTAGAAATAGAGAATAGCAATATAAACAAATGAAGATTGCCGTGTCGCTACGCTCCTCGCAATGACGAGTATATAAACACGCCCGCTACCCACTTTAGATAAATTAGGGCGCGATAAAGGGAACACGCCTCGGCACGAGGCGTATCTTCGGTGGCGTGCCGCGCTTTGCGCGTCACCCCCCCCAGCCACCGAAGATAATCTATTTCCTCGAAGAAAATTGCAAAACAGTCGTTACGCCTGTCCCCGCAACCGAAGATAATCTTTTTCTACCTTATATTATAAAATCAATAAATACACAAAAAAAAGTTGCCCAACCCGAGGGTTGAGCAACTGCGTTATACCAAATCAAATGGATGGTTTATTTGTGAGGAATTGGCTTGAACTGCTTCTTCTTCGATGGCTTCAAAACCTTGTTCAATGCCTCGCAAACCAATGGCTCCATAACTGTGCGGTAGCACTCGAGGTTGGGGTGGCAAGTGTCGTTAGACCACTTCTTTGGCAAGCCCAAAACCTCGTCAGCGAGTGATGAGTGGTAGTCGAGGTAGTAAACCTTATTCTCGTCAGCCCAAGCCTTGATGAGCTTGTTGAGCTCAACGATTGCTGGACCTGGCTTGAGGTCACGACGCCAGCTGAATACTGATGTAGGAGGAACAGAGCAGAGGATAACCTTGATGTCGTTAGCCTCTGCAAGCTGAACCATTGAGATGATATTGTTGAGAATGTTCTCGTGAGAGATTACACCATTGTTCTCGGCAATATCGTTTGTACCAGCCATGATGACAACGCACTTTGGGTTGTGAGCGAGTACATCAGGACGGAAACGGCACAACATCTGTGCAGTTGTCTGACCGCTGATACCGCGACCGATAAGGTTGTTCTGCTTGAAGAACTCTGGGTCCTGATAAGCCCAACCCTCGGTGATTGAGTTACCCATAAATACTGCTTCAGGACGAGTAGTCACCTTCTCGTTCTCCTTGGCGAAACGACCAAATCCCGCCCAGTCGTGCTTCTGTGCCATTGCGTTCACTGCGAAAAGGCACACTGCGAGTGAAAGAATAAGTTTTCTCATAGTTATAAAAATTAGATTTGTTGTGTTTTCTTATATACAAATGTATAAAAATATATCGAAACAATGTGCAGTTTAAGTGAAAAATGTTAATTTTGCTCTGTTTTAGTAAAACCTTATACGAAAATGAAGAATTTTGCAGCAACTGCCTATACGCTGAAATGCGTGGCGACAGAACACGAGTTTGAGGATGCGGGTTGGACTCTCGAGGATAGAGAGTGTGAGGAGCCTTCGCTTATCAGAGCAATCTATGCAAAGAAGAAGTTGGAACTCAAGGGTGATGACTACGGTTTTTACACCTTCTGCGACTGGTTGCCCGTAAAGCGCTTGCTGAAGGGCTCGGCTGCGCCCGTGACCTATAAGAGTGAGGCGTTGGCGAAGCATTTGGGTTTGAAGAACCTCTACATCACGCTGAACGGCTACTCGCCAAAGCACGGCGCGAAGATGACTACCGGCTCGTTTAAGGAGACCGAGGCATACAGCGTCTGCGGTCGTATGGCGGAGGATGAGAAGCGTATCTTGGTGGTGGCTTCGGCAGGTAACACTGCGCGCGCCTTTGCGAAGGTTTGCTCGGAGAATAATATTCCGTTGCTGCTGTCAGTGCCGGCCGATAACCTTAACGCGATGTGGTTTGAGAAGCCTATCAACCCTTGTGTGAAACTCATCTGCTGCGAGAAGGGTGGCGACTACTTCGATGCTATCTATTTGAGCGATTTGGCGCTTAAGTCGCCAATGTTCTACGCCGAGGGTGGTGCGAAGAATGTGGCTCGCCGTGATGGTATGGCTACTACGGTTTTGTCGGCAGTGACTACCATCGGTCGTATTCCTGATTACTATTTCCAGGCGGTGGGTAGCGGAACAGGTGCTATTGCGGCTTGGGAGGCAAATATGCGCCTTATCGAGGATGGCTCGTATGGCGATAATGTGATGAAGTTGATGGTGTCGCAGAATGCTCCATTCGTGCCTATGTTCGATGCGTGGAGAGCCGATTCGCGCGCTATGTTGCCATATCCAGCCGACAAGGCTCGTCGTGATGTGGCTATCATCGACGCGAAGGTGTTGTCTAACCGCCGACCTCCATACTCAATCAAGGGAGGTCTGTACGACGCTTTGAAGGCTACCGATGGCGAGATTTTGGTGGCAACAAATGCACAGGCTCGCAAGGCGGCAAAGTTGTTCCAGCAGTTGGAGGGCGTAGATATTCACCCAGCGGCGGCGGTGGCTACGGCTACGCTGATTAAGGCGGTGCAGGATGGCAAGATTGACCCAGAGGCTACCGTGATGCTCAATATCACTGGTGCGGGCGAGGAGCGCTTCAAGTCGGAGCACGAGGTATATACACTTGAGCCATCAAAGGTTTTCCCACTCACAGCGACTGCCGACGAGGTTATCGAGGCTGTGGAGGCATTGTTTGCGGAGAAAGAATAAATTAAATAAAAAAGAGAATGTTATATCCAATTAAATTTATCCCACGCCTGAAGGAGCGTTTGTGGGGAGGTAAAGAGTTGCTTGCGTCGGTTAAAGCGGGCAAAGGTGCGAAGATTGACCCTTCGGTTGCATACGGAGAGAGTTGGGAGTTGTCGGCAGTTGCGGGCGATGAGTCGGTGGTTGCCAACGGCTTTTTGAAGAAGAACAATATCGAGGAGATTATCGAGGTGTATATGGGTAACCTCGTGGGCGAGAAGAACTACGACCGCTTTGGTTTGACATTCCCGCTGCTGATTAAGAGCCTCGATTGCAACGATGTGTTGTCGGTTCAGGTGCACCCTGACGATGAGTTGGCGGCGGAGCGCCACGACTCTTACGGCAAGACCGAGATGTGGTATGTGTCGGGCTGCAAGCCAGGCGCGGCGTTGTATGTTGGCTTCAAGAACCCATCAATCACACGCGAGGAGTATCTCCAAGCGTTGAACGAGGACCGTCTGCCCGAGATTATGAATAGGGTAGAGGTGAAGAAGGGCGATGTATTCTACATCCCTGCGGGCACAATTCACGCGTTGGGTAAGGGTTGCGAGGTTGTGGAGATTCAGCAGACTTCTGACATCACATATCGTGTCTATGACTGGAATCGTGTGGATGATGCGGGTAATCCTCGCGAGTTGCACACAGCGTTGGCTGTGGATGCTATCGACTTTGCAAAGGATGGCGACTCTTGCCACATCAAGTATCAGACCGAGGCGAACAAGTCTGTAAAGATGGTTGATTGCGACTACTTCACAACAAATATCATCGCGCTTGAGGGTGAGAAGGAGTTTGACTATGCATCGCTCGATTCGTTTGTGCTCTACATCTGCACCGAGGGCGAGGCAGAGGTTTCGATGGGTGAGTTCACCGAGAAACTCTCTCCATATGAACTTGTGATGATTCCAGCCGAGGCAGATGAGGTGACTTTGAAGGGTAACGCAACATTGCTTGAGGTTTACATCAAGTAAATTGAGCGATATATAAATAGTAAAGGGTGGCAAGCAACTTGCCACCCTTTATCGTTATCCTTATCGGGAAATTACTTCTTTCTCGCCGTAGCACCAGCCTTGATGCCCTGATAGTTGGCGATGACACCAGCAATCATCTGAAGCGTTGAGTTTTTCTTGAATGTAGATGTCTCGGAAAGGATTGCCATCACCTCCTTGGCATCAAACAAGATGGTAATCATACCATCCTTGATGGTGAGGTGACCAGTGAGAATGATCTTCTGACCGTTGTGCTCACCTGTGATAATAGCCTTACCCGTAGATGGGATGTAGGTGTAGGAAGCCTTTGCCTTCTTGTCGCCGCTCACGAGTGTAATCTTCGAGCCCTTAACGATAGCGTAGTCACGACCCGACACCACGCCATACTTCTGCGCGAGTGATGGTACCTGACCCTTTACCGTAGAGATAGCGATTGACGCCAATGGGTCGTTGCCCTCGTAGGTAACCTCTGGGTCGGTGTAGATCCAGGTGCCGATGAGCTCCTTCTCGGTAGGGAATACTGGCTTCTCGACCTGAGTCTGAGTGGTAGTGCCACCCAAAAGACCGCTCAAGCCCTTCAGCAAGTCACCGAATGACTGCGCCTTTGCGCTCTGCTGGCACAATGTTGCCAGAAGGAAGGTTGCGATAAATAATACTCTCTTCATCTTATATTATTTAGAAAACTCGAAACCAACCTTAACGCTGTCGTAGTTCTTCAAAAGCTCTGTAACGATTGACAATGACTCAACAGAAGAGCCGAGTGTTGTAACAACATTCAAGAGCTTGTCCATTGGGAATACAATCTGCAACTTCTCGCCATTGAGGTAAGCGTAAGCAGGAATTGCACCAAGGTTGAACAACGATGGGGTAGCGGCAGCAGCCTCTGCGCCCTCAGCAGCCTCCTCTGTTGCAGGAGCCTTTGCTACGCCATACTTGAGTGAAAGGGCGTTGGTCTTTGGGTCAAAGGTATAAGTGCCAGAGAATGTGCGCTGACCGAATGTAGATGAGAATGTACCATCCTCGTTGATAACGAACTTGCAGACGCCTGGCTTGATACCCACCTTCTCATAGTAAGGGGCAATCTTCTGCTGTACGGTAGTTGTGAGAGCTGAACCTGTGATGTCAGAGAGTGCGTTCTCCGATGATGAGAGCTTCACGCCTGGCTGTGAGTAGTTCCAGGTGCCGATGATAGCCTTCTCGGTGAGTGCGCCGCCTGTAACCTTATCAATAGCCGTTGTTGCTGCGCTCTTGAGAGCGTTCAACCAGTTCTGAGCCTGTGCCTGCGAAGTAGAGAGTGTCAATGCCGCAAGTGTGATAAAAATAAGCTTCTTCATAGAATTTTGATATTAAATTGTTTGTTATTGTAATTTGTCACATTCTGAAATCCATACCTTCGCCGATGCATCAGATGGCATTCTAAGGTCGCCTCTTGGCGAGAGACCTATGCTGCACACCTTCACGCCGTCGGGCGATGCCGAGCGCTTGAACTGCTGGGTGAAGAAGCGGCGGAAGAATGTCTTGAGCCACTTGAGTATGGTTTCTCTGTCGTACTTCTCATTAAACGCACGCTCTGCCAAAAATAGTATCTTGGCGGGTGAAAAACCGTACTTAAGGAAGTTGTAGAGGTAGAAATCGTGCAATTCGTATGGGCCAACAAGGTCCTCGGTCTTCTGTGCAATCTCGCCGCTGTCGTTGGCGGGTAGAAGTTCGGGGCTCACTGGTGTAGCCACTACATCCTTCAGTGCACGGCTCACATTATCGTTTGGCTCATACTCGGCAGCCCACAGCACCAGATGGCGCACAAGGGTCTTGGCGATGTTGCAGTTCACGCCATACATCGACATCTGGTCGCCGTTGTATGTCGCCCAGCCGAGAGCCAACTCGCTCATATCGCCCGTACCGATAACCATACCGCCAGTCATATTCGCCACATCCATCAATATCTGCGTGCGCTCGCGCGCCTGTGCATTCTCGAATGTGACGGAGCGGTCGTCCTCCTTAAGGCCGATGTCGGCAAAGTGCTGACGGCACGCCGCCGCTATGGAAATCTCGCGGAAGGTGATGCCTAACTCCTTGATGAGTGTTACGGCGTTGTTGTATGTACGGTCGGTAGTGCCGAAACCTGGCATTGTTACGCCCACGATGCCCTTGCGGTCAAGACCGAGTTGGTCGAAGGCATTTACCGTCACCAGCAGGGCGAGGGTAGAGTCCAGACCGCCCGAGATGCCAATCACAGCGCTGCGGCACGATGTGTGCTTGAGTCGCTTCACAAGACCGAGCGTCTGGATAGCGAATACCTCCTCGCTGTAGGTCTTGCGCTTTGCGGCGTTGCTTGGGATGAATGGCATAGCATCCACCTTGCGGTCGAGGTTCGAACCGAATGGGGTAGTGCCGAGGCTTATGCTCTGCACCGAGTAGAGTGCATCGGTTGTAATGGCCTCAAATGTATTGCGCTGGCGACGAAGGTGCTGGAGCAACTGCGTATCAACATCCGCAATCACCAACTGCTCCTCCAGCGAAAAGCGCTCCGCCTTCTTAAGCAGTTCGCCATTCTCTGTAATAAAGGCATTGCCCGCAAAGACTACATCGGTGGTCGATTCGCCGAAGCCCGCCGATGAGTAGATGCGTGCGGCAATCTGCTGTGCAGAGATATTCTCAACGCGAGCCATCGTCTCGGCGTGTATGCCCACGATTTCGGGCGTTGCCGCAGGTGTGAAAATCAGCGTAGCACCGCTCTGCACCATCTCGTTTGATGGGGCATACACTGCGCCCATCTCCTCGCCGAATTCGATGCCAAACTTCACGCCGTCCACCTCGAAGAGTTGTCCCCAACCAAACCAGGTGTTGCTGCCCGCGTACTCAATAATCATAGGACTCTCGTTCTCGGTGCCCGCAGTGAACCAACGGCTCTCCGCCGCGTCGCCATAGTTTGCCAAGTGGCGCTTGGGCACGATACCCACAATCTCACCACCAGCAACCACCGCCGCGCAGTTGAAAATCTTGTCGCCAACGGCTACTGGCACGCCCACGATTGCGACGATGTTGGTATCCTGACTGGCAACAACGATACGCTTCAGTGCTCGCTCTGCCGCCTGCAAAAAGAGGGACTGCTGCACAAGGTCGCCACACGAGTATGCCGAGATGCTCAACTCGGGGAAGAGCACCACACGCACACCCTGCTCTGCTGCCTGCTGCATCAGGGCGATGATATGCTCGCTGTTGTGGTCGCAGTCGGCAACACTCACCGAGGGTATTGCCGCCGCTACCTTTATAAATCCAAAGTTATCCATATACTATTTTGCCCAAAGTTGAGCCAAGTTAATCACTACCTGTGTAGCCTTCTGCATAGTCTGCAATGAGCAGTACTCGAACTTGCCGTGGAAGTTCATACCGCCAGTGAAGATGTTAGGACAAGGCAGACCCATAAACGAGAGTCTTGCGCCGTCGGTACCGCCACGGATAGGCTTGATTGTAGGCACTACATCGGCCATCTTCATAGCCTCGATAGCCTTCTCGATAACCTGTGGGTGTGGCTCCACCATCTTACGCATATTGAAATACTGGTCCTTCAATGTGAGTTTCAGTACATTCTCGCCATAGCGCTTCTGAAGCAGGTCCACGCAACTCCACATCATCACCTTCTTCTGCTCGAACTTCTCGCTGTCGTGGTCGCGGATGATATACGAGAGTTTAGCGTTCTCCACCGTGCCGTTGAAGCCAACGCAGTGGAAGAAGCCCTCGTAACCGGTTGTATATTCTGGGCGCTGAACAACTGGCAACAGAGCGTTCAACTCGCAAGCCACCTGAATGGCGTTAATCATCTTATCCTTTGCGTAGCCTGGGTGAACATTGCGACCCTGAATCTCGATTACGGCTGCCGCAGCGTTGAAGTTCTCGTACTCCAACTCGCCCTCGGCGCTGCCGTCCATAGTGTAGGCGAA
>JAFZFR010000114.1 GCA_017555805.1 Alistipes sp.
GGTGGGAAATTAACAAATAAAAACACACGCCCAACGGGCGTATCTTCGGTGGCGTAACGCGCTTTGCGCGTCACCCCCGCCCGCCACCGAAGATAAATTTCCTTGCATTACTCTTTAGAAAACAAAAATCAGGCGGATGCCTGTATCTTCGGTGGTTCAATGTGTAAAGCACCACGCCGCTACCCACGAAGATTTATCCTGCTCAACAAAGAAAATGCAAAACACCCGTTACGGGTGCGCCCCAGCCACCGAAGATAAATTTGCATTAAACAAACCCTTATTCTTGGAGTGGGGAAAATAGGTTCAGGAAGGAGCGGGGCGGGAAATAAAAACTCAACGCAAATTAAAGAAAATCCCTATGCGGAGGGGTGCGGTTTCTAAAAGATACTCCCTCAAAGGCGAGATTTGGAATAATTAATTCCTTTTTAACATCCGCAAAGCCCGCACAAAACGGGCGGAGTGCTTGAATTTCCAATTTATATATTGTATATTTGCAGATTAGAAACCACAAAAATGTTTTGACAATAACAAAAAACAAGATAACAATGGAATACAATTTCAAACAAATCGAGACCAAGTGGCAGAAAGAGTGGGCTGACCGCAAGACCTATCGCGTGGAGGTGGACTCTTCGCGTCCGAAGTATTATGTGTTGGATATGTTCCCTTATCCATCGGGAGCGGGTTTGCATGTGGGTCACCCTCTGGGCTACATCGCATCGGATATCTACTCGCGCTACAAGCGCCTCTGCGGCTTTAATGTATTGCACCCAATGGGTTACGATGCATTCGGTTTGCCAGCCGAGCAGTATGCTATCCAGACTGGTCAGCACCCTGCCGTAACGACAGAGCAGAATGTAAACCGCTACCGCGAGCAGATGGACAAGATTGGTTTCTGCTACGACTGGGACCGTGAGGTACGCACCTGCGACCCCGAATACTACAAGTGGACGCAGTGGGCATTCCTGAAGATGTACGACCACTACTACTGCAACAAGGCGCAGAAGGCCGTAGCAATCGAGTCACTCAAGGCGCAGTTTGCAGCCGTAGGTACCGAGGGCTTGGATGCTGCTTGCACAACACCAATGACATTCACAGCCGAGGAGTGGAACTCTTGGGATGAGGATAAGAAGGAGCAGGTGTTGCAGAACTACCGCCTCGCCTACCGCGCCGACACTATGGTGAACTGGTGCGCGCAGCTCGGCACAGTACTCGCCAACGATGAGGTTAAGGATGGTTTGTCGGTTCGTGGTGGCTTCCCAGTGGAGCAGAAGCGAATGAAGCAGTGGTCATTGCGTGTGACTGCCTACGCACAGCGTATGCTGGATGGTCTGGAGCAGTTGGAGTGGAGCGACTCGTTGAAGGAGATTCAGCGCAACTGGATTGGTCGCTCGGTGGGTGCACAGGTATTCTTCGATGTGAAGGACTCGGAGCGCAAACTGGAGATTTTCACCACTCGCCCTGACACCATCTTCGGTGTGACATTTATGGTTATCGCGCCAGAGCACGAGTGGGTAGAGGAGCTCACAACAGCCGAGAACAAGGCTGCCGTAGAGGAGTATATCGAGCAGACAAAGAAGCGCTCGGAGCGTGAGCGTATCGCCGAGACACGCCGTGTGAGCGGTGTCGCTACGGGCTCTTACGCAATCAACCCATTCACTGGCAAGGCTATTCCAATCTATATCTCTGACTATGTATTGGCGGGCTACGGTACAGGTGCCATTATGGCTGTACCAGCGCACGACTCGCGCGACTACGCCTTCGCACGCCACTTCGGACTGGAGATTATCCCAGTTGTCGAGGGTGGTAACATCGAGGTTGAGTCTTACGATGCAAAATCGGGCAAGATGATTAACTCTGACTTTATCACCGGCAAGGATGTTACGGAGGCTATCCCAATGATGTTCGAGGAGGTTGAGAAGCGCGGCTTGGGCAAGAAACTCATCAACTACCGCTTGCGTGATGCTATCTTCTCGCGTCAGCGCTACTGGGGCGAGCCATTCCCAGTATATTACAAGGGCGAGACATCATACCCATTGCCAGAGGACAAACTCCCATTGGAGTTGCCACCAATCGAGAACTTCGGTCCAACCGAGCAGGGCGAGCCACCATTGGCACGCGTAGCCGACTGGACATTCGAGGGTCACGCTTTGGAACTCTCTACAATGCCTGGTTTCGCTGGTTCGTCGGCTTACTACCTGCGTTATATGGACCCTCGCAACAACGAGGCGCTCGTATCGAAGGAGGCAAACGACTACTGGCGTAATGTGGATTTGTATGTGGGCGGTATCGAGCACGCAACAGGTCACCTGATGTACTCTCGTTTCTGGAATATGTTCCTCTACGACCTGGGTTATGTATGCGAATCAGAGCCATTCAAGAAGTTGGTAAATCAGGGTATGATTCAGGGTCGCTCGAACTTCGTATATCGCGTTGTGGGCACCAACAAGTTCGTGTCACTCGGTCTTAAGAAGGACTACGAGACACAGGAGATTCATGTGGATGTGAACATCGTGAAGAACGACCAGCTCGACCTCGAGGCGTTCCGCGCTTGGCGTCCAGAGTTCAAGGATGCAGAGTTTATCCTTGAGGATGGCAAGTATGTATGCGGCTGGGCGATTGAGAAGATGTCAAAGTCGATGTTCAATGTCGTGAACCCAGACAACATCGTAGAGAACTATGGTGCCGACACATTGCGTATGTATGAGATGTTCCTCGGTCCTTTGGAGCAGTCGAAGCCTTGGGATACAAACGGTATCGACGGCGTTCACAAGTTCCTGCGTAAGTTCTGGCGTTTGTTCTTCGACCGCGAGGGCAACCTGACTCTCACCGACGAGGCTGCTACACCAGCAGAGTTGAAGACTCTTCACAAGACTATCAAGAAGATTCGCGAGGATATAGAAAACTTCTCGTTCAACACATCTATCTCGGCATTTATGATTTGCCTCAACGAGTTGGGTGCTTGCCACAAGCGCGCTGTGCTTGAGCCACTCACTATCCTCATCGCTCCATTCGCGCCACACATCGCCGAGGAGTTGTGGGAGGTGATGGGTCACTCGGAGACCATCTTCGATGCGGCATACCCAGAGTATGACGAGCAGCACCTCGTGGAGAGCGCATTTGAGTACCCAGTGATGATGAATGGTAAGTTGCGCTTCAAGCAGAACTACCCATTGGCGATGACTCCAGCCGAGATTCAGGCCGACATCGTCACCACCGAGGGCGCACAGAAGTGGCTCGAGGGCAAGGCACCAAAGAAGATTATCGTTGTGCCTGGCAAGATTATCAACATTGTGATGTAAATTAAAACCATACAACAGTGAAACTCAAGACCTATCTACTGCTTCTCGCCCTGCTCTGCTCCGCAAGCCTCTACGCTTTCGAGCGAGTGCCGGTATGGCCAAAGGGCAAGATGCCTTCCCAGCAGAGTCATCAGATTGCAGCGATGACCGACGAGGCGGGCAAGCCAGAGTTTAACGCCGACAAGCACCGCACAGCATACCTTGAGTGGGGCGACAAGCCCGCCAAGGAGGTCGATAACGACGCCTGTATGATTCTTATCTCGGGCGGCGGTTACGACTCTTGCTGCGATGTGGGGCTCATCAAGATGTGGCGCGAAAGACTCACCGCACTTGGTTTCCAGACCGTGAACTTCGTATATCGCACACCTCGCCCCGTAGGCCTGCCAGTCTATCAGACTGCGTGGGAGGATGGTCAGCGCGCGGTGCGTATGGTTCGCAAGGAGGCCGAGAAGCGTGGCTACAACCCCGAGAAGATAGGTGTAATCTCTATGTCGGCGGGCTCTCACCTGGCACTTTTGCTGGCGACAAGTTCGCAGACACCAGCCTATGAGCGTGTGGATAAGTTGGATGATGTGCCCTGCCACATCAACTGGGCTGTGGTGAATGCTCCAGCCTATGTCACCACCGACGGCGAGACTGGAACTCCCGCAATGCGAGAGGGTTACGGCGTGGATGTAAAACTCTCGGAGGTCTTTAAGTTTGACGAGAAGACCTGTCCGATGACACTCCAGCACGGCGGTCTTGACCAATATACCCCCAACGGCTCGACACTCATCTACCGCCGTCTGCGCGAGATGAAGATTCCTGCCGAGTTGCACCTCTACCCCAACCGTGGTCACGGCGCCTTTGGTTTCGACCGCGCGGTGGAGTTTATGCGACAGATGGGTTATATGGGCGCACTTGAACCAGAGGAGGAGTTGATGGCGCGTTACCCTAACGATGACGCTCGCGCAGAGCATATCGTGCAGGATGTGTGGCCCGAGGGCAAGATGCCTTCGGCACAGGAGCACCAGTGCAAGCCATACATCGAGTGGCACATCCCAAAGAACAAGACCACAGACGCCATCCAGATTATCTACTCGGGTGGTAGTTATATGGGCAACGGACCAGATAGTTTCGAGGTTGCTCCAGCACGCCGCTACCTGAACGAGATGGGCGTAACCGTGGTGACTATGCTCTACCGCACACCACGCCCAACCAAGGAGAGCGGTCTGGCGAAGCATACATCGGCTTGGCAGGACCTCCAGCGCGCTATTCGTCTGGTGCGCTCGCAGGCTGCGGAGCGAGGTCTTGACCCCAACAAGATTGGTATTATGGGCTCGTCGGCGGGCGGTCACCTCACGCTGATGGGCGTGACAAGTTCGCGACAGAGAGCCTACCTGCCTATCGACAAGTTGGACCTTCTGCCCTGCAATGTGCAGTGGGGCATCGGCATCTACCCCGCCTACGCCCTCACCGACGGCGCAGACCAGCACAACACCACTGGCGGTAATGCCGACAGCGCGGTGCTCGTGCCAGAGTTCAACTTCGACCTCTCGACAGCGCCAATGCTCTTCATCCACGGCGACTCGGATGGCTGGGCGGCGATGAACTCGGTGAAGGTGTGGGAGAAGATGCGCGCGATGGGCATCCAGAGCGAGTTGCACACACTCGCCCTGCGCGACCACTGCTTCCAGATTAAGGCGGCGCCAGGCACAGGTAGTTACGGCTACCTCGACCGCATCGGCGAGTACCTGAAGCAACAACTTGGAATAAAATAACACCCCTATGCGTAGGTTATCACTCATCATCGCATTCACACTAACCGCTATCGCTATGCAGGCACAAGACCTTACCATCAAGTTGTGGGACAACGCCACCGCGCCACACACCAACCACCTGACGGGTGACAAGAAGGACGAGGGCTGGGTGCGCTACTCGAACACAACCGAGGCGATGCTCTACATCTATGAGGCGGATGAAGAGAAGGCAACGGGACAGAGCATCGTCATCTGCCCTGGCGGCGGCTACTGGCTGGTGGCAATCGGTCACGAGGGTCACGACTTTGGCAAGTGGCTGGCCGAGAATGGAGTTACGGCGGCGGTGCTGATGTACAGAATGCCTAACCATCGCCCCGAAGTACCCCTTGAGGATGCAGCCGAGGCGGTGCGCTATATGAAGGAGGAGTATGCTCCCACACGCGGCATCACCAGCGTCGGCATAATGGGCTTCTCGGCGGGTGGACACCTCGCGGCATCTACGGCTGTGGGTGCGTTGGAATTTAACGGCGACAAGAGTCACCGCGCGAGCCTGCGACCCGACTTTGCAGTGCTATTCTACCCCGTCATCACTGGCGAGGCGCTGCACGCACACAAGGGCTCGTTTGACAACCTACTGGGCACAGACCGCACCGAGGCGCTCACAGCGCGATACTCGGCAGAGAAGCTGGTGTCGGCGGCGACACCGCCCACATTCCTTGTATGCTCGGATGATGATGGCGGCGTACCACCCGCCAACAGTGTGAAGTTCTACAACGCCCTGAAGGAGTACGGCATACCCGCTTCGCTCCACATCCTCCCCTCGGGAGGTCACGGCTGGGGCTTCCGCGACTCGTTCCGCTACAAGTCCGTATGGCAATCCGCCCTGCTCGACTGGCTCGGCGCAAAGAAATAGAGGGGCTGACAGATTTAATATAAAAGAACTACCCCTTGAGGGGTTGCCTATTTTATATGTAACCGACTGATTGTCAGTGTTGGTTTTTACGAAAATTGCGAAAACCTACATAGAAGACTATATGGAGGTAGTAATTAAGCCAACTAACTGCGAGTACAAAGGTATATAAATATTTTGAAAGTAAAGCACTGAAATCTAGCATCTACCAAAGATGTACAACGGTGGCGTATGAGAGAACTACATGGTTCACTACATACGCCACTTTTGAATTATTCAAATAATGAACTATAGTAAGTTTTGCCCATTCATAGTAAGACAAAAAAAACACCCACGAACTTAATTGCTCATGGGTGTGATACTCAGATAGATACAAGTGCATTAAAAGCTATTTGTCGTTAGCTTTTGAGTATGTCATAAATACTGTGCAACAACCCTTATCGGTATTCATTTCTGCATCCTCGTCATACGCTATTATTGATGCTGAATGTCCAACAACTCGTTCATCTATGCCATCTATTACTAATGAACTAAGGACTTCCGATATTCCATCATAGTCTTTATCCTTAAACATATGGTAGTTGTTACTCACGATATCACACCATTGGTCTATTACATCCGATGAGATACTATTGTCGGCACAAAAAACCTTTAACAGAGTCTTGAATTTTTCAGTATTCATAGTATTATTACTTTAATTTTATATTATTCTTCAAAATCGTATCCAACAATAACATCAGCATAGTTCTTCCAATATTCTGCAGATTTGTATACATCTAATGCTTCTATTGGAACATATATCACATCAGGGACTAGTGAGTATTCACCTACTTGAGGAGGTGTTAGACCTCTAAAATATAGAATTTCAACATCTATTCGATAGTGAGTATTCGAGCCGGCTCTATAACACATCGTCTTAATTAATTCCACAGATTTTCCAATAACAAGCCTTTCCCACTTGAGTTTGTTTTTATAACCCTGTCCAGTCGACAATTTCTCTACTTTTCCAATCATCAGAGAATTCTCTTCGATTACTGTAACTGTATCAGGAATTGTTAGATTCAATATCCCTGCCCCTAAAAAAGCTTCTGACTTTATGGTTGTAATACTGCTTGGTAACTCTATTTTCCACAATGAGGTACAGTTATAAAATGCTCTGGTTGGAATTTCTGTAACCCCTGTGAAATACTTAAGTTCAGTAAAGGCAATAATACCAGTGTTACTTGCGAATACAGTGCTAATGTCAGTCACAGCTTCAGCTTCAGTATATGAGAGTTCGCCGTCATAATTAGTATCCCAATTCTTACAGCAGATTGCTTTAACCCGTAAGTCCTCAAACTGGATGTTCTCTTTGTCGTGTTTTGGGAGTGTAATCATTGTGCCATCTGCCAAGTTGAAATATACATACTCCTCATCTTGTGTTACACTGGAAAAGATACTATCACCATCTACTCCATCAATTCCATTAGAACCATCCTCTCCCGTAGCTTTGCCGAGTTCTATCCAAGTAGCACCCTCATCGTATGATACATACCAGTAGTCATTCTCAATTTTCAATAGTGGAGTAATACCATCTACTCCATTGGTACCATCTTCACCGTTACTGCCATCAGTACCGTCAATTCCATTAACACCGTTTGCTTGTATCTTGTTACCCTTCCCGTCGAGTAACCACTCACCGTCAAGAGTCCAATAGTAGATACCATCTGTATCCTTCATTACACCAATCTGTGGGGTGTAACCATCTTTACCATCAGCACCATCCTGACCATTCTCACCGTGGTAGATAGTAATAGTATCACTATTAGCAAATGAGATTGTATAGCCAATAACCTCACCATCCTTGCGCACTGGTGATACATTGGTAATGTAGTCTCGCTTCTCTAAAGCCTCAACAAGTGTATGTAGAGCATTGATGTTTGTGTTCATTTGCTTGCACAACTCCTCAAGGGCTGCAATACGCTTCTCGTGGTCATTAAGGGTTTGCTCCTGTTCATTGAGCTTGTCCCAAATAGCAGAGTCATCGAACTTACTGCACGATGATACTCCCACTGCCAATACAATGGCAAATAGTGTTAATAGCTTTTTCATAGTAATATAATTTTGAAACTTAAAATTTCAAGACCTATTACCGTAACATCTCCTATGCGGTGGATTAGTATATAAAAAGAAAGTGTGGAGATGATTCCCGTTTATTTGTTAGAAGGTTGTGGAAAGACCTGACAGTAATAAACGAATACAATGCCCCACACTTGGATAGTATGGGGATAGATACGCTGAATGCGTACAGCCACATAGCTATACAAGAAATGAGTGCTACTCGTCATCCTACTGCCTTGAAAACTTCCACATTTTCTAACAAGGATTGCGAAAAACACTTTCAATATGTCTGCTATTTATCCAATAGCACTACAAAATTAAAAAATGTTTTCCAAACAAACAACACTCTAATGGGACATTGTTCTGCGATAATACAAAAACGCCTCTCACAATAATGTGAAAGGCAATATACTAAGATCTGTTTATTTACTATTAATTTATACTACATAGAAGACTACACGCAAAAGGCAAAATCAAAACTTAAACCATTTTTGTGCAAAAAAACATTTCACAAGTCGGTAGTATAATTTGTTGATATATAAAAAATAGGCGGTGAATTAAATTTCACCGCCGATAAAGGACTGTCCGAGCTGGGTGGTTCTTTTTTTTATACTATTATATATAATACGCCTCAATTATTTTTCTTATCTTTGAGAAACGAAAACCTAAAAACCTGAAAACTATGAAAAAGATACTTTGTATAGTGGCAATGTTGGCGGCGGTGGCGTGTAGCAAAAAGGGGATTACGCCTGTGTCGTTTACCGATGTGCATATCGAGGATTCGTTCTGGCGTCAGCGCCTTGACACGCTGCGTAACAAGACCATCCGCTACGCATTCAAGCGCAGCGACGAGGCGGGATATATCCGCAACTTCGCCATTGCGGCGGGTATGATGGAGGGTCGTTTCCAGTCGGGTCAGCCCTTCGACGATGCCGAGGTGTTCAAGATTATTGAGGGTGCTTCGTACCTCCTGAAAGTGGAGAAGGATGAGCAGTTGGAGCGCTATCTGGATAGCATTATCGACATCGTGGTGGCGGCGCAAGAGCCTGATGGTTACCTCTTTACCAACCGAACAATCAACAACCCTCTGCACCCATGGTGCGGCAAGGAGCGCTGGGAGATGGACTGGAAGGATAGCCACGAGACATTCAACGCGGGCGAGTTGTATGAGGCGGCGATTGCCTACTACGACGCTACGGGCAAGCGCAAGATGCTCGACGCGGCGATAAAGAATGCCGAGTTGGTGTGCAGTGTCTTTAACGATGAGGGTATCGTGATGGCGCCGAGCCACGCCGTAATTGAGATGGCGCTGGTGCGTCTGTATGAGACTACGGGCGACAAGCGTTACCTTGAGGAGGCGAAGTTCTTTATGGATTGTCGCGGTCATCGCGAGTTCGACAAGTCATCGACCAACCCACGCGAGAATGGCGAGTACTGGCAGGACCATATGCCAGCCATCGAGCAGCGCGAGGCGGTGGGACACGCCGTCAGGGCGATGTATTTCTACTCGGGTATGGCGGATGTGGCGCTCCATCTGGGCGACAAGGATTACCTCGCATCGGCGGATGCTATCTGGGAGAATATCGTGGGCAAGAAGTTTTATATTACTGGCGGTCTGGGTGCGAAACCCGCGTGGGAGGCATTTGGCGAGGATTATGAGTTGCCAAACGGCTCATCATACTGCGAGACCTGCGCCTCGATAGCGAATTGTATGTTCAACCTGCGTATGTTCCGCCTGCACGGCGACGCGAAATATATTGATGTGCTGGAGCGCTCGCTCTACAATACGGTGTTGAGCGGCATCTCAATCACTGGCGACTCGTACTTCTACCCCAACCGTCTGGAGACAGGCAAGGGCGGTCAGTTGCGTAGCGAGTGGTT
The DNA here is from genome assembly GCA_017555805.1 of Alistipes sp. Lineage (GTDB taxonomy): Bacteria > Bacteroidota > Bacteroidia > Bacteroidales > Rikenellaceae > Alistipes. The sequence goes on from JAFZFR010000114.1 coordinate 9,930, forward strand.
TGGCGTAAGTTGCTGTCCGACAAACCTTTGCCGTATCATCCCTGCGATGCCAGGCTATGTCTATGCAACCGAGGGCAAGCGCATCTATGCCAACCTCTATGTGGGTAGCCGCAGCGAGATTGACCTGGGCGGAAACGAGGTGGTGTTATGCCAGAGGACAGAGTACCCCTGGGAGGGCGACATCGAGATTGAGGTGGAGTCAGCCCAGAGCGGCTTCGAGTTGGCACTCCGCATCCCTGGCTGGGCGCGTGGCGAGGTGATGGCGTCAGACCTCTACACCTACACCGACCCAACGGCTAAAGCGGTGAAAATCAGCATCAATGGCGAGCCTTGCGACTACCGCGTTGAGAAGGGATATGCCCTCATCTCTCGCAAGTGGCAGGCGGGCGACAAGGTGCGTCTGGAGTTGCCGATGGAGGTTAAGCAGGTGCGTACGCACGAGGCTGTGGAGGGCAACCGCGGTCTGCTCTCGGTGGAGCGAGGACCTATCGTATATTGCGCCGAGGCGGTCGATAATGGCGGCAGGCTGGATGACATCTCGCTTGAAGAAAATGCGGCATTTGAGTTGGCAAGCGACTCGCGCTCGGTGGGTGGCGCTTACATCATCGAGGGTGCGGGCAAGCGTTACAGCATCTCGGATGATGGCTCAAAAGTTGTTGAGAATGACAACATTATAAAATTCATTCCTTACTATGCGCGCGCATATCGCGGGGCTACGCAGATGAAGGTCTTTCTGCCCGAGAGCGGCGATAAGATTCGCGAGGCGCTGGAGGCGGAGAGGCTGACCATTGACAAAGTGATTATCGGCAACAACCCATCAGAGCAGGCGCACAACCTCAAGGGTGAGCGCACGCGCTGCGACAGCGGAATGGGTTGGCGCGACGCGGTGGATGGCGGTTGGTTCTCCTATGACCTCAAGTGCGAGCGCACGGGAGAGCAGGAGTTGGTCTTAACCTACCACTCAACCGATGGCGGCAACCGCACATTCGACATCATCATTGGCGGCGAGAAGATTGCGACGCACACACTCAAGGAGGCGTCGTATGACATACTTTTCGACACCTCGTACCCTATCCCAGCGCATTTGACAAAGGGCGGAAAGGTTTGCGTGAAGTTTGATGCACACGATGGTAACCTCGCGGGCGAGGTGTATCTTTGGAGGCGTAACGCGCTTTGGGCGCGTCACCCCCGCCCGCCTCCAAAGATAAATATTGCATCAAAGAAGA
>JAFZFR010000013.1 GCA_017555805.1 Alistipes sp.
CAGAGGATGCTTGCATACTTTGCCGAGCCGCGAGGAGGAAAAGCCTCGAATGAGGATTAATCCTCCACTCAATAGATGTATTGCAGTGCAATTTACGGGAGGATCCCCATCGCCTTGCTGTGCAAGTCGGGGGATGACGATATGATAACAACACAAAACTATATAATTCCGTATCATTTTGAATTTTGAATTTCATTGGTTTATGACAATAAAGCAAAGATACAACGGCGTAATAGACTATTTCCAGCGCGAGATGCCTGTGGCAGAGAGTGAACTCGACTACCGCAACCCCTTTGAGTTGCTGGTGGCGGTGATACTCTCGGCGCAGTGTACCGACAAGCGTGTGAACCTCACAACGCCCGCCTTGTTTGAGGCTTACCCTACGGCGGAGGCAATGGCGCAAGCATCGGTAGATGAGATATATAACTACATCCGCAGCATCTCCTATCCCAACAACAAGGCTCGCCATCTGGCGGGTATGTCGCGTATGCTTGTCGAGGAGTTCGGCGGCGAGGTGCCCAGCGACCTGAAGGAGTTGCAGCGCCTGCCTGGCGTGGGTCGCAAGACCGCCAATGTGGTGGGTGCGGTGGTGTGGCAGCAGGAGGTGATGCCTGTCGATACCCATGTCTTCCGTGTGGCGGCGCGAATAGGTCTTACGCGTGGCGCCAGGACACCCCTCCAGACCGAGTTGCAGTTGAGCCGACACATCCCCTCACACCTGCTCCCCATAGCGCACCACTGGCTCATTCTCCACGGACGCTATGTCTGCACGGCGCGCTCGCCCAAGTGCGAAAAATGTGGTTTGCAGACTCTTTGTCGTGAGTTTTCGGCGAAAAACCCCGCGAAGATGGGTGTAAATAAATAAAAATCACTACATTTGTCGGTTAGAATATATTAAAAAACAGAAAAAATATGAAAAACATTGCAAATTCAACAGTTGCCTTGATGACAAAGTTCATCATCGTGGCAGCATTGGTTTTTGCTCTCCCTGTCTTCAACTCTTGTAAGAAGGATGACACACAGGAGGAGCAGAAGTCGGGTAGCGGTTTCTCTACCACAATGAGCACAGATCTCTCTTGCAGCGGCGCAGCACAGAGTATGACCTTCACATTCACAACCCAGGCGGCTTATCAGCTTGAGGTGGAGGGTGGCGACTGGTTCTCATTCGCTATCGGTGCATCAGGCAGCAAGGCTGGCAACCAGTCAGCAAAGGCTAACATCAAGGCTAACCCAAACGACAGGTTGCGTGTTGTGGATATCTACATCACCGTAGAGGGCTACGAGCGCACAAAGGCGTTCACCGTAACGCAGTCTGCAGTCGCGAAGGCTGACGCAGTGGTTGATTGGATTGACGAGCGCTTGAGTACCGAGTATTACTGGCTTGACGAGTACAACCAGATGGTTGCTGATGGCAAGGTTGACTACTCGTTGGCTTACGACAAGTTCCTCTCTACTCACCTTATGGCGATGAAGACCAATATGGATGATGGCTACCTCGATGGCAACGGCAAGCGCAAGCTCTACTCAAACATCCAGCGCTACCAGACATCTCGCGCCGAGACACGCGCCGAGAAGACCACGGGTTTGGGTATCCTGCTCAACTCTATGATTTGGCAGCTTTCGGCAGATGTTATTCCTACCTATGGTTTCTGTGTTGAGCATGTATATCCTGGCTCTCCAGCCGATTTGGCGGGTTTGCAGCGTGGTGATATCATCGCACAAGTGAATGGCTCTGACCTTACATCAATGAACTACGGTGACGAGTGGGTAAACCTCGTTTACTCGGGCTACAACAATGTGAGCATCGCTCGTATGGTGGTAGTAGATGGAGAGTGGGCTTACGAGACTATGAAGCTCACCGCTGGGGAGTACTATGAGAACCCAGTTGCTTACTGCGACATTTTGAAGGAGGATCCAGAGATGGTTGACCTCGGTTTCGCGTTTGGCGGTAAGAAGATCGGTTACATCTCATACCTCTCATTCGAATCAGCATTTGACGAGGAGTTGATCAACGGTCTGAAGTCACTCAAAGCGCAGGGTGCAACAGATGTTATCCTCGACCTCCGCTCAAATGGTGGTGGCTCGGTGATGTCGGCTGCTTACTTCGGCAGTATGTTGATGTCGGGTGACAAGATTGGTAAGAATATGGTTGTTCTTGAGCGTAACAAGGCAAATATGAACGGCACAACCAATGTGCCAATCGTTGGCGAGGTGACTATCAACAAGCAGCAGATTGAGTTGCCACACCTCGACCTCCCAACCGTTTACGCCATCACAACTTACTCGACTGCATCAGCCAGCGAGATGCTCATTATGGGCTTGCGCGCTAATGGCGTGAAGGTTTACACCATCGGTGAGACATCAAACGGTAAGAACTGCGGTATGGATGTTATGGCTCGCAACTACGGTGCTTACACCTACGAGTTTGCGCCTATCACATTTATGGCGAAGTACGACGACTACGATGTAGATTATGCCGACGGTATCATCCCTGACATCGAGTTCGCCGACCTTATCCAGTACTACGCAGAGGACTCTTACTACTACTACGCAATGGCAATCTTCCCACTCTGCGAGCCAGGTATGGTTTGGGGTGCTTGGTCTTACGACCTCGCTGTGACAGAGTGTGTTGCACAGATTTTGGGCGGTACAGTCTTCACCGACGATAAGGGTAACCCACTTATCAACGACCTCGGTCCTGGTATGAAGGCATTTAAGTCGCCATTTGCAAAGACCATCACTCGTGCCGAGGCTGCTTCTCGCTTCACAAAGAGCGACTTGAAGGTTGTTAAGCCAGCCGAGGGTATGCGCCTTACAGAGGAGGACCGCGTGAAGGTTCTTCAGGCACAGGGTATTGAGTAAAACCACTATTTATGGATTTTCCAAAACAGAATATTGATGCATTGCGAGGGCTCATCGAGTGTGAGCCTCGCAATGTTGTCGTTTTATCGCACACAAATCCCGATGGCGATGCGCTGGGCTCGTCGCTGGCGTGGGGTGAGGCGTTGCGCCGTCAGGGTCACAAGGTGACCTGCGTGGTGCCCAACAACTACCCTTACTACCTCGAGTGGATGACTGGCATCAAGGATGTCGTAATCTACAAGAGCGAGGAGTCGCGCGTGAAGGCGGCAGTGGCGGAGGCTGACCTTATCTTCTGCCTCGACTTCCACTCGCTCACCCGTCTGGATGCTCCGCTGTGCGAGGTCGTAAGGACCAACACCACCGCCACACGCGTGCTGGTGGACCACCACCTCAATCCGCCGCAGGAGTTCAACCTGATGTTCTCCTACCCCGAGTCGTCGAGCACATCCTACCTCGTCTATTGCCTCATCGAGGCGTTGTGGGGTACGCAGAGCATTACGGCGACGCAGGCAGAGGTGCTCTATGTGGGTATGATGACCGATACGGGTAACTTCTCGTTCTCGACACTGACGCCCGACCTGTATCGTGCCGTGGCGGTGTTGTGCGAGACTGGAATCAACATCCCACAACTCTACAACAATGTCTATAACGCCTTCACCGAGGGTCGCGCCCGCCTGTTTGGCTACACCATCAACCGCAAGATGAAACTCTTGCGTAAGGGTACGGTGGCACACCTTTCGCTTACCGAGGCGGAGATGCGCCGCTTCTGGTTCCAGCAGGGCGATAGCGAGGGTTTTGTGAATTATCCCCTCACTATCAAGAAGATGCGTATGTCGGCAATGTTCACCGAGCATAAGGATTTCATCCGCGTGTCGTTGCGTTCGCGCGGCGCGGTGGATGTCAATCTCTTTGCGGGTCGCTACTTCCAGGGTGGCGGTCACAAGAACGCTGCGGGCGGCAAGTCGTTTGTGTCGATGGAGGAGACCATCGCCCACTTCGAGCGCGCCGTCGAGGAGTTCGCAAAGGAGGGACACCTTTAGAAATTCAAAATTTAGAATTCAAAATTCAAAATTATAATGCACATCTTTAGATGCGTATCTTTGGAGGCATAGCGCGTTTTACGCGCTACCCCCCCCGGCCTCCAAAGATAAGTTAGGGTAGGCGAGAAAATGAAAAACAGGCGTTACGCCTGCCACGCCCACGAAAATTCATTGTAAAAGATGAAAATAATGGGGAGGAAAGGTTTCTGTGGAAATCTTTATTGCGAGTTCCAAAGACTCAAAAAACAAAACAGAAATGAAGAATACGATGATGACAACCTATATGCGACTGTTGGGCTTTGCCAAGCCTTTGAGTCGCTATGCAGTGCCCTATTTCTTCTACTCGGCGCTGCACGCTCTGTTCAACACCTTCACCTACACGATGATTATCCCAATCATCGGCACACTCTTCTCGGAGGGCTATGTCTTTACGCCCACCTATGAGTTGCCCGCGGTGGAGTTGAACACCGAGTGTCTGGACGGCATCATCAACTACCTCTACACCCATATCTTCGGCACCGAGTTCCTCACAACACGCCTTCTGGCGCTGCTGTCGGGCGTGCTGATTATGTGTAATGTGTTGAGCAATGCCTTCCGCTACCTCGGCGCTATGACCGTCGAGACGATGCGTACCCGCACCCTCCAGCGTATGCGTAACGAGATGTTCGAGCGCACGATGTCGATGAATGTGGGCTACTTCAGCGACCAGCGCAAGGGCGATATTATGTCGAAGATTACATCGGATGTTATGGTCGTGCAGTTCTGCATCACCAACACCCTTCAGGTGATGTTCCGCGAGCCATTCCTCATTCTGGGCTATGTCATTATGATGGTCAATATCTCTTGGCAACTCACCGTCTTTTCAATCCTCTACTTGCCCGTTGTGGCACTCATCATAGGCAGCATCGTGAAGCGTCTGCGCCACCCCGCACAGCAGGGTCAGGAGCGTATGGGCGAGATGGTCAGCGTGATGGAGGAGTCGTTGTCGGGCGTGAAGGCTATCAAGAGTTACAACGCCTTTGGCTACATTAGCAATAAGTTCCGCAAGATTAACGGCGTGATGTCCGACATCCTGCTCTCGATGGCTCGCAAGCAGCAGTTGGCGTCGCCTATGAGCGAGTTTTTGGGTATCGCGGCAATCTCTGTGGTGCTCGTTTTCGGTGGTTCGCTCGTTACGAAGGGCTTGATGACTGCGGCGGGTTTTGTGGCGTATATCGCTGCCTTCTCGCAACTTACACGCCCTCTGCGTGCCTTCATCGACCAGTTTGCCAACATCAACCAGGGTATCGCTGCGGGTGAGCGCGTATTCTCAATCATCGACGCCGAGAGCGCCGTTCAGGATAAGCCCGAGGCGGCAACGCTCACCGAGTTCAAGGAGCAGATTGAGTTCAAGAATATATCGTTCAGTTACGACTCTTCGCGCGAGATTTTGCACGATTTATCGTTCACAGTCCGCAAGGGCGAGACAGTGGCACTGGTGGGTCCTTCGGGTGGCGGTAAATCTACCTTGAGCGAACTTATACCTCGCTTCTACGACCCCGCAGTGGGCGAAATCCTTATCGACGGCAAGCCTCTGGCGGACTACACGCAGGAGAGCCTGCGCGAGAAGATGGGTATCGTGTCGCAGGATACAATCCTCTTCAACGATAGCATCCGCGCCAACATCGCTATGGGTCGCGAGGATGTCACCGACGAGCAGATTATTGCGGCGGCGAAGGTTGCCAACGCTCACGACTTTATTATGCAGACCGAGGCGGGCTACGATACCAATGTCGGCGACCGCGGAATGAAACTCTCGGGTGGTCAGCGCCAGCGCTTGAGCATCGCCCGCGCAGTGCTCCGCAACCCCGAAATCCTTATCCTCGACGAGGCTACCTCTGCCCTCGACACCGAGAGCGAGAAACTCGTTCAGGAGGCGCTCACAACGCTCCTTGAGGGTCGCACATCGGTTGTTATCGCCCATCGCCTCTCGACCATCCACAATGCCGACCGCATCATCGTAATTGATGCTGGCCGCATCGCCGAGCAGGGTACGCACGCCGAGTTGATGGAGCGAAATGGCATTTATGCGAAACTTATCGAAATGCAATCTCTCGCATAAGGGAGAACTTTATAAATAATGGAAAAGGTTGTTCGCCGTTGGTGGATAACCTTTTTTTTGTGCCAATATGCGCCTCGTTTCGAGGCGTATCTTCGGTGGCATAGCGCGTGAACGCGCTACCGCCCCCTGCCACCGAAGATAAATTTCCGATCCTCAAAGAAAAATGGAATTATATAGTTTTGTATTGTTGTAAAATCGTCATCCCCCGACTTGCACCGCAAGGCGATGGGGATCCTCCCGTAAATTATACCGCAATGCGTTTATTGTCTGGAGGATTACCTTCGCCACCCTTTGGGTGTCGGGTAATGACATAATTATAATACTACAACACTAATGTATATAATCCCAAAGAAAAAAAATAACAAAACAGGCGTTTCGCCTGTAGTTTTTCGGCATATTTTGCGACTAATATAGTAGAGTGTGTGATGGAGCAAGAAAAATTTCTATATTTGCATATACAAACCCCGCGAAAGGGAATAAAATATTAAAATACAGATACTATGGAAGAGAATAAGAATTTGGATCAGGCGCAGCCCACCGAGCAGACCCCTGCTGTTGAGGCGCAGCCAAAGGCGCCCGTGGCACAGAAGCCAAAGGCGAAGAAGACAATGACCTTCAGCAAGGTCTTTTTAGCGGCTCTGCTTGCCGTTGTGGCGGGTAGTGTTGTGACATTCATCTTTTGGGTAGCCCTCTTCTCGGGCATCTCGGCGGCGTTCCAGCCCGAGACCAAGAGCGTTCCCGAGACCGCTATCCTGAAGATTGACTTCAACGAGAGCATCATCGATGCACCATCGAAAAACCCTATGGCGTCGTTCGACTTCGCCACTATGCAGCCCGCGGCGCAGGTTACTCTGTTCAATGCTCTGGGCGCTATCGAGTCGGCAGCGAAGGATGACCGCATCAAGGGTATCTACCTCAATTTCACAGGTGCGGGCGGCACTTCAATCAACATCCTTGAGGAGTTGCGCGCAGCCATCGAGGAGTTCAAGGCGAGCGGCAAGTGGGTTGTGGCTTATAACGACACCTACTCGCAGTGGCAGTACTACCTCTGCTCGGTTGCCGACAAGGTTTATATCCAGCCCGAGGGCTCGTTCCAGTGGAATGGTATCTATGCTAACTCTGTCTTTTTCAAGGGTTTGCTGGATAAGTTGGGCGTAAAGGTCGATATCCTCCGTCCTACTGTTTGTAAGTATAAGAGCGCCGTTGAGCCTTACTTCCTCACCAAGATGTCGGACGCCAACCGCCAGCAGATGCAGGAGATGGTTGATAATATGTGGGGCGTGCTGACCGAGGCTGTTGCCGCATCGCGCGGTATCGAGCAGGCGGAGTTGAACCGTCTGGCAGATGAGTTGGCAGTGATGCTCCCAAGCGACGCCGTAGCCCATAAGTTGGTCGATGGCACAATGTATGCCGACCAGGTTGAGGAGTTGTTCAAGAGCGAGTACGGCATCGCCGAGCCCGAGTATGTCACTCTGGGCGACTATGTGAGCGGCCTGACACCCGATGTGAGCAAGATTACAGCGCCAAAGGTGGCTATCCTCTACGCTAATGGTCAGGTCTTTGACGGCGAGGGCACCGACGATAATATCTACGGCTACACCTTCGCTCGCAGCGTGCGCGAGGCTGCCGAGGATGACGATGTGAAGGCCGTTGTGGTGCGCGTGAACTCACCTGGCGGTAGCGCTTTGGCGTCGGATATCATCTGGCGCGAGATGGAACTCCTGAAGGCGAAGAAACCAGTGATTGTTTCGATGGGTGCCTATGCTGCATCGGGCGGTTACTATATCTCTGCCCCTGCCGACGCTATCGTGGCCGATAAATTGACCCTCACAGGCTCAATCGGCGTGTTCGGTATGATTCCATCGTTCGGCGATGCGCTGGAGGATAAGGTGGGCGTTACATTCGATGGCGTTTCGACTAATAAATACTCATCTATGAGCAATGGCATCACGCCAATGAATAGTGTTGAGCATCAGGCTATTATGCGTAGCGTGGACCGCGTCTATGAGCGCTTCACAACACTCGTTGCCGAGGGTCGTAACCTCACCATCGAGAAGGTTCTGGAGATTGCCGAGGGTCGCGTATGGAACGGCTCGCAGGCGCAGCAGATTGGTCTGGTTGATACCTGCGGCGGTCTGAACGCAGCACTCGCCATCGCAGTCGATAAGGCCGACCTGGGCGATAACTTCCAGGTTGTCGAGCAACTCGAGCCCCTCACAGGCTTGATGGGCATCCTCCAGTCGATGAATATGCAGGTTCGCAGCGCCCTCGCATCACGCACCGACCTGGGCCGCTTCTACGCCGAGTATAAGCACCTCTCTGGCCTCTTCGACCGCCAGGGCGTCTATACCCTCTGCCCCGCCCTCATCGAATTCGAGTAATGCCCGCGTGCAGATAACTTTTAATAGACCACCTCAAAAAGGTGGTCTTTTTTTGTTTATGGGAAGTGACTCCACATTACAATTATAAGAGAGTGGGATTGGCCACTACGCATCTTGAAGATGCTCCGCTTAACGCCTTTCCCTTCTGCTTGCCGCAGGGTAAAAGCCCCGCCCTTTGTCAAAGGGAGGGGACAGAGGGGAGGGAATGTAAATACTTCTCTCCCGCCAAATTGAAGCCGACCTTCGCTGAAATTGGAGGAGGGATTGACCTTGCTATGCTCGTTGCCACTTCGCACCGCAAGCCCTTTCCCTGATGGGGAGGCTTCAAAAGAAAAGAATATGTCCTTGGTAAGGACTTTTTAGCATAAAAGGGCATCCTTGCAAATAAATTTGCGGATGCCCCTTATGAAAAAAAACTCCTGCGCAGTACGCAGGAGTCTCATATTCTTTTCTGTTTTGGCGGAGAGAGAGGGATTCGAACCCCCGGTGCCTCGCAGCACAACGGTTTTCAAGACCGCCGCAATCGACCACTCTGCCATCTCTCCGGGGACAAAAGTACGGCAGTTTTTTTAATCTACCAAATATTTTTACAAAATTTTTACATTTTTTTTAAATATTTTTTGCTGATTTAAGACTGTAAGCGCCGTAAATCGTTAATTTTCAGCAAAAAATAGGGGGGGGGTATTGCAGAATAAGAAATTATTTGTATATTTGTGTTACACATTATAAGTTACTAACCCTTAATTCTTGAATTGGATATGAATAAATCGCAGTTAGTCAATGCTATAGCAGAGAGAGTAGATGTATCGAAGGTGGATGTGAAGCGAGTGGTGGATACCCTCTTCGGTTTGATGGAAGAGAACTTGAAGACTGGCGACAAAGTGGTGGTGTCGGGTTTTGGAGTATTCTCGGTGGCGGATTCGCCAGAGCGCGTGGGTCGCAACCCTCGTACGGGTGAGGCGGTGAAGATTCCAGCGCGTAAGAGCGTGAAGTTCCGCTCGAATATGGATATCAAGTAGGGTCGCGCCCTGGCGACATGCTTTTTAGGATTAGGTTGCTCTCAAGGGCAACCTTTTTTAATTCAAAATTCAAAATTCAAAATTATTGGAGGTTGATAGAATTTTTTTCGCTCTTTTGTAAAACAGGCGTTACGCCTGCCGAGCGGAGCAGCGAAAAGCCACCCTTGCGGTGGGTTAAAATTCAAAATTACTTCAGCCACTTTATGGTTGTATCTAAAGTGGGTATGGCGCAAAGCGTTACCCCCCCGCTCCCGAAGATAAATATACCCTCAAAGAAAGAGGAAAACACCCGTTACGGGTGCGGGTGCGTTGGAAATTATATATATAAGTATTAACTTTGTGGCGTTAAACCAAATGAAAACAACCAAAACGAAATCAAGTATTATGGCAGAGTCAAATTTCGAGAAGGAGATGCGTAAGTTGGCCAGCGATGGCATCATCACGCGTACCCAGTTCCTTCAGATTATGGCGGCTGTGGGTGCTGCGGTAGCGCTCGGCACAGATAAGGCCTACGCGGCGAAGAGTAACGCCAAGGGTAAGATTGTCATCATCGGTGGCGGTGCTGCGGGTATCAGTATGGCTGCCCAGTTGTTGCGTAAACTCAACAGTGCCGACATCACCATCATCGACCCCAGCGACCGTCAGTACTACCAGCCTGGCTTCACCCTCATCGGCGGTGGCGTCTATGGCGCTGACGATGTGTGGAAGCCCCAGTCGGTGTGTATGCCTACGGGCGTGAAGTGGATTAAGGATAAGGTTACGCTTGTGCATCCTACTCTGAATAAGGTAGATACCGCCAAGAACGGCACTATCGCCTACGACTACCTGGTGGTTGCGCCTGGCGTAAAGTACGACTGGAGCCGCATCGAGGGTATCACCTATCAGACCATCGGCGCGGGTAATGCCCACACCATCTATGACCACCGCGGCGCGCAGATGACCTGGAAGGCGATGAAGGAGTTTTCGGAGCAGGGCGGTAAGGGCGTATTCTGCGACACCTGGACCAAGCATAAGTGCGGCGGTGCGCCAAAGAAAATCAGCCTCCTGACCTGGGATAACTGCCGTAAGCAGGGAACAACGGATAATATTGATTTACACTACTATACAGCGTCGAAGCAACTCTACAATGTGCCTCACTTCACGCCTCGTCTGGAGGAGATTTATCGTGAGCGCAACATCCCTGTGGATGTGAATTGCCGCCTGAAGGGTATCGACACCGAGGCGAAGCGTGCCCACTTCGAGCGCGTGGAGACCGATGCCGAGGGTAACAAGATGGTGACTCCATTCACCGAGTCATACGACTTTATGCACTTTATGGTGCCACAGTGCGCCCCCGATTTCGTGCGTGAGTCGGGTTTGAGTTGGACCGAGGGCAGCCTCGCGGCAGACGGCTGGGTGATGGTTGATAAGCACACTCTTATCCACAAGACCTATCCTAATATCTTGAGCCTTGGCGACTCGGCGGGCATCCCAACGAGCAAGACCTCGGCGGCGGTGCGTAAGCAGTTGCCTATCGCGGTGGAGAATCTCATCGCAATGATGGAGGGTCGCACCCCCGAGGCGCACTACGACGGCTACGCCGCTTGCCCAATCGTGACGGGCTACGGTCGTGTTCTGATGTGCGAGTTCGACTACGACAAGAAGGAGCAGATTACCTTCCCACTCTCGCTGCTTGATATGTCAAAGGAGCAGTGGGTTGCGTGGCTCTTGAAGGTTTATGCGCTTAAGCCGATTTACTTCAATCTTATGTTGAAGGGTCTGTATTAGAAAATTGTCAAAGAAGGATATGAAAAGAGGTCATTTGTGACCTCTTTTTTTACAGAATTATATACTTTAGTGTTGTAGTGTTATAATTATGTCATTACCCGACACCCAAAGGGTGGCGAAGGTAATCCTCCACTCAATAGATGTATTGCGGTGCAATTTACGGGAGGATCCCCATCGCCTTGCTGTGCAAG
>JAFZFR010000014.1 GCA_017555805.1 Alistipes sp.
CTAAAATACACAATATGAAAAAATTAACTACACTTCTTGCGCTCGTCATCGCGGCGGTGGTGGTCGAGGCGCAGGGTCTGAAACTGGAGATTAACCCCGACAAGGTGGTGGGTAACATCACACCCCTGCTCTATGGTGCGGGTATGGAGGATGTGAACCACGAGGTCTATGGCGGCATCTACTCGCAGCGCATCTTCGGCGAGAGTTTCGAGGAGGGCATCCTGCCCGCTGGATTCAAGGGCATGAGCCACTACGACAGCCCCGTGAGGATGGATGGCAACGCCATTCAGGTCTATTCGGAGACCACCGCAAAGATTATCGACAACACACACTCATTCGCTGACGGCTGGGCAGAGGTGGAGATTCGCCCCGACGCCATCGGCGACTTCAACGGCGAGTTATTGCTACGCGTGAGCGATGCGAAGGATGGATATGACTCATTCAACGGCTATGAGGTTACCCTCACAAGCCGCGGCGTAAAGTTCAGCGTACACCGTCAGGACTACAAGCCACTCGCCCAGAGCGAGCGTTTTGAGGTGGTGGGCTTCCGCTGGCACAAGTTGCGCGCCGAGGTGAAGGGTTCGACCTTCAACATCTACCTTAACGGCGAAAAGGTACTCACCTATGAGCACACCGACAACCCACTGAAGATGGGCTTTGCGGGCGTGCGCTCGTTCACCAGCAATGTGAGTTTCCGCAACCTGCGCGTGGGCTACGACGGCAAGTCATTCGACATCCCATTCACCCCTGCAAATGACCACGCCGTAAGCGGTATGTGGGATGCATATTTTTCGCCAGAGGCGCAGCCAGCATACGCTCTCGACACAACCACAGCCACAACGGGCGAGCAGTCGCAAGTGATTGAGAATAAGACTTCGGCGGGTCGCGTAGGCGTCACAAACCGCAGTCTCAACCGCTGGGGTATTGCAGTTCGCAAGGGTCAGAAATTTGATGGCGAGATAATGCTGAAAGGCTCTGCCGAGAAGGTATGGGTGGCACTCCAGAGCAACGACGGCAAGGAGTATGGTCGCACCGAGCTGAAGAACATCTCAACAGACTGGGGCGAGCATAAGTTCACGCTCCGCTCGAACACAACCGACCCCGACGCGCGCTTTGCAATCTATGTCGAGGGCAAGGGTAAGATTTGGGCCGACCAGGCGATGCTGATGCTATCAAAAAAGGACTCATACAAGGGTGTGCCCGTAAGAGGTGACATCGCGCAGTGCTTCAAGGAGCAGGGTCTCACGATGCTCCGCTACGGCGGCTCGATGGTCAATGCGCCCGACTACAAGTTTGCGCCAATGCGTGGCGAGCGCAGCAAGCGACAGCCATACGATGGTCAGTGGTATCACCACTCAACAAACGGTTTCGGCATCATCGAGTTCGTGGAGTTCGGTTCGGCGATGGGTTACGAACTATCGTTTGCGGTGAACATCAACGACGACCCACAGGTGATGGCCGAGATGATTGAGTACTTCAACGGCGACACCTCAACAAAGTGGGGCGCACAGCGTGCAAAGGATGGACATCCAAAGCCTTATGGCGTGAAATACATTGAGATAGGCAACGAGGAGACCCTCTTTGAGATGGATACATACGCGGCGTACGACTACTACATCGAGCGCTTCAACCTTCTCTATGAGGCGATGCACAAGGTGGACCCATCGCTGGAGTTTATCCACTCGGCGTGGTGGCGACCAAACCTTAAAGACAAGATGCGTGAGGTGTTCCTCGCCCTGGACGGCAAGGCTGCCTACTGGGACTACCACCCTTGGGTGGATGACCTCGCCTCGGCACGCCAGGTGGAGCGCTCACTGCACCAGATGGAGCAGATGTTCAAGGAGTGGAACCCCGACACAAAGATGCGTTGCGCCATCCTTGAGGAGAACGGTTCATCACACGGCATCCGCAGAATGCTCTCACATGTAATCGTGCAGAATGCGGTACGCAGAGCGGGCGACTTTGTCCTCACTACCTGCCCTGCAAATGCGCTTGAACCATACCTCCAGAACGACAACGGCTGGAATCAGGGTCAGATATTCTTCACGCCAGACAAGGCGTGGGGTATGCCACCTTACCACGCGCAGAAACTCTCGGCGGAGCATCACCAGCCGCTCCTTATTGAGAGCACGATGGTGGGTCGCCGCAGCGACACGCTCGACATCACCGCCACCCGCTCGGAGGATGGCAAGGAGATTGTGCTCCACATCATAAACCTCGCGAAGGCGCCACAGAGCATCGAACTCGACTTTACCACATTCGGCAAGATTCGCAAGGCGGAGAAGTGGTCAATCGCGGGCGAGGAGAATGATGTGAACTCGCCTGATGAGCCTACACGCATCGCGGCACAGCGCAAGGAGGCGGACTTCCTCAATGGTGGATGTGCGCTTGAGCCATTCTCTTACACTGTGGTGAAGGTGCGCCGATAGAGTCCGAGCGACATACATATATTTATATATAGAAAAAGAGCCTGTCCGACTTTCGTCAGACAGGCTCTTACAGTGATAGCAAATACTATAAGCCGAGTTCTGTGCTCCCCGAAGGGAGTCTCTATCATTTATCTACGACTGTGGTCACCCACAGCCTCTAGCAACCTACCCCCCGACATTGGACGAGCAACCCTTAATTGTCGGTATACATGGTCTTGCAACCCGCAAGGCGTACTGCCAGACGACATTGCTGCCGCTGCGGTGGGCTCTTACCCCACCTTTTCACCCTTACCCAAGGGCTTGACGGGAGTGTAAAAGTTTAGTATCCAAACATTTGAGAAGTATGAAACGATACCATCTCACCCCTGGGCGGTTATTTTCTGTTACACTACTACACCCTCTCGAGCGTCGAGCCGTTAACTCGTGCGGTGCTCTTTGTTGCTCGGACTTTCCTCCCCCCGCGCAAGGCGGGCAGCGATAGAGCGTACTTGCTATTTTTCCCAAAGCGCGCAGATTACTTCTCCACGCGCTTGATATCCTTGATACGCAACTGTGTGGTTACGGTACCGCGATAGTGGTTCTCAACAATCTGGTAGCAGACATCAATTGGTCGGCCGCCGCGAATCCACTCATAGTGGGTTGGCTGCTGGAACGCGATGGTCTGTATCGCCACATTAGGCTTCTGGCGCTGCACCAAGTCCATACGCAGGTGCTCCATCTCGGCACCCACCAACTTCGGCTCGGTGTAGGCACTCGCACTGCGTGACACAAAAACGGGCGCTGCGTTGCCAGGGCCAAATGGCTGGAAGCTGTTGAGCTGGCGGTGGAACTGCGGCGTGATGTCAGCAAACATCAACTCGCTGTCGATATCCACCTGTGGCACAAGAATCTGCGGGTCGATATGCTCCTCGACATAGTCATTAAAGCGCTTTGTAAACGCCTCGACATTTTCGGGCAGCATCGTCAGACCTGCGGCATACATATGACCGCCGAAGTTTTCGAGCAAATCGGAGCAAGACTCCACAGCCTGATACAAATCGAAGCCCTGCACCGAGCGAGCCGAGCCCGTCACGAAACCGTTGCTCATAGTGAGCACCACCGTTGGGCGGTAGTAGGTCTCGATAAGGCGCGATGCGACAATACCCACGATACCCTTCATCCACTCGGGGTTGTAGATTACCGTGCTCTTCTTGTCCTTCATCTCGGGGTGCGACTCGATGTAGTCGTGAGCCTCCTGGGTCACATTACGGTCGATGTCCTTGCGCTCCTGATTGTAGTTGTCAATCACATTACAGAACTTCTGCGCCAAGAGGTCATTACCCTCGACGAGCAACTCCACAGCGGCAAAGCCTCCACTTGGAGCGGCGTTCTCGTCATTCTCGTCCATACGCATACGGCCAGCGGCATTGATGCGTGGACCAATCTTAAACACGATGTCGTCGATGGTGATGTTGTGGCGGTCGAGACCACAAATCTTGATAATCGACAACAGACCCGACGATGGCTCACGGTTCAAACGCTCCAGACCATAGTAGGCAAGGATGCGGTTTTCGCCCGTAAGGGGCACAATGTCGGAGGCAATACTCACTACAAGCAAATCCAGCAGATGCTCAATCTCCTTGAACGGGATGTTGTGCTTCTGTGCATAGGCCTGCACGAGTTTGAATCCCACGCCACAACCCGACAACTCATTGAATGGATAGTTGCAGTCGTTGCGCTTCGGATCCAGAACAGCTACGGCAGCGGGTATCTCCTCTGCCGGGAGGTGATGGTCGCAGATAATGAAATCCACGCCCTTTTCCTTCGCATAAACAACCTTTTCTACGGCCTTGATTCCGCAGTCGAGAGCAATCGCCAGCGTCACACCCTTGCGGGCGGCGAAGTCGATACCCTTGACCGAGATGCCGTAACCGTCGTTATAACGATCGGGAATGTAGAAAACCAGGTTCTTATGACCTATCTGCTTCAAAAACTTATAAACCAACGCAACAGCCGTCGTTCCATCGACATCGTAATCGCCATAGACCATAATCATCTCATTGTTCTCGATGGCGCGTTCGATGCGCTCCACAGCACGGTCCATATCCTTCATCAGGAATGGGTCGTGAAGGTCGCACAGTTGCGGGTTAAAGAATTTGTTAGCCTTTTCTACGGTGTCTATGCCTCTCTGCACAAGTAGGTTCGCAAGAACAGGCGACATACGGAGGTGCTGAGCCAAACGCTCCACCACCTCGGTCGCGCCGGGAGTTCTCACTACCCATCGCTTCTCTATAGGCATAACTTACAATTTTATTATTTATATATTTCAATTTTTAATTTTTCCGCTAAATGTTTTACAATCTGTGCCTTCACAAGTTCCATATCAACCTCGTGACCCAACTCCTTCTCGAGGCTCGTCACACCCTTATCGACAAAACCGCAGGGGTTGATGTGGTTGAAATACTTAAGGTCGGTGTTCACATTCATCGCAAAGCCGTGCATCGTCACATAACGGCTCGCCCTCACACCGATGGCACATATCTTTCTTGCTCGCGCAGTGTCGGCATCCAACCATACGCCCGACGCACCCGCGATGCGACCCGCCTGGATACCCCACTCGGCACACACACCGATGATAGCCTCCTCCAACTTATCAATATACTCGCGCAGACCGATGCCCAACTTTTCCAAATCGAGGATGGGATAACCCACCACCTGACCAGGACCGTGATAGGTGACATCGCCACCACGGTCAATGTGGAAAAACTCGGCGCCGATAGAGCGCAGATAGGGCTCCGAGACGAGCATATTCTCGCTCTTGCCGCTTTTGCCTAATGTGTAAACAGGATTGTGTTCTACAAGATACAATACACCCGCATCCCCGACCTCGGTGCTTTTGCCAGCCACAGGCTCGCCCTCTTGAGCACCCGCACGCTTTGCGAGCAACATACTATCGAACATAGTACGCTGCTTGTCCCAGCATTCGCGGTAGCCCATTCGCCCCAAGTCTAAATACAATACCTCCTTCATTTCGGTCAAAAGTTTGCTTTCGCGAAGGAAGACTCAAAAAAGTCCTACTTCTCGGCAGCGTTACGCTTGACAGACTCCAGGGCGGCATCAGCCAGATACGAAGAACGCACCATCGGCGCACTCGCACAATAACTGAAGCCCATCTCAAGGGCCTTCTCTCGGTACCAATCAAACTTCTCTGGGGTGATATACGCCGCAACGGGATAGTGCTCCAGTGAAGGTCGAAGGTACTGACCAAGCGTTACAATCTCGACACCTACCTCACGCAGGTCTCGAAGTGTCTGCAATACTTCATCATCGCTCTCGCCAAGTCCGACCATCAGTCCACTCTTTGCTACTGCGCCACTGCGGGAGATAATCTCCAGCGTGCGTAGGCTCGTGCTGTACTTTGCACGCGAACGCACCAGCGGCGTTAGTCGCTCGACGGTTTCGATGTTGTGCCCGATAATATCGGGCTTGGATGCCAAAACTACCTCTATGAGGTCTTCTCGAGCATCCAAATCGGGAATAAGGAGCTCAATTGTTGCGTCGGGATTCTCTTTGCGGATAGCCTCCACCACGCGCGCCCAGTGGTGAGCGCCGCCGTCGGCGAGGTCATCGCGCGTGACAGAAGTCACGACTGCGTGTCGAAGTCCCATAAGCCTCACGCTTTCCGCTACCTTTTCGGGTTCGGAGGCATCGGGGGCAAGGGGTTTGCCCGTCAGTGTTGCGCAGAATTTGCAACCACGCGTACACACATCACCCAAAATCATAAATGTTGCCGTACGACGACGCCAACACTCCGCCTTGTTGGGGCAGAGACCGCTACTGCAAATGGTATGCAACGAGTGCTCTTTAACGATGCGTTCCACCTCGGCGGACCCTTCGTTACTTTGCAAGCGAATCTTCAACCATTCGGGTTTACGGAGTACATTTACCTTGTCATAAAACTTCGGCATTTTAAGTTCATTATTTTCCAATTGATGCAAAGATAGCAAAAAAATCAAAAATATGGCTGATTTTTTATGAAAATCAACCTCCCCACCCCGAAAAAGATGGTAACACACAAAAAAAGAGCAAAAAAGAGTCGCCCGCGGCACCGCCAATCGACTAAAAACACTATCTTTGCGACCGTTTTCACACCATATTGACACAAACAACGCAATGAGAAACATCCTTATGCTCATTTTGGCAATCACAGTGATTGCCATCGACGCCCAAGCGCAGAACAACGACCTTCGTCTGCAGGCGGAGACTCGAATCGATTACAGCGGCGACTTCCTCAATTCAGATGACACAAACGGCAAGATGGGTTTCTACGGCAGATACCTCAATGTGATGCTGTCGGGCACCATCGGCGACAAGTTCTCTTACGCCTACCGCCAGCGCCTGAACAAGGCTCACGCCGACCAGAGTTTCTTCGACGCTACAGACTGGATTTATCTCACTTATGCGCCAACAAGCAACTGGCAGTTCTCGGCGGGTAAGCAGGTGGTGGCTATCGGTGGTTATGAGTACGACCGCGCCCCTATCGACCTCTACTTCTGCTCGGAGTTCTGGAACAACATCGCTTGCTATCAGTTTGGTGTCAGCGCCGCCTACGCAACCAAGAGCGGCAACGATAAGGTTATGTTGCAGGTGTGCCAGAGCCCTTTCCGCTCGATGGCAGACAACCTCTACGCCTACAACCTGATGTGGATGGGTTCGCACGAGTGGTATCAGTCACTCTGGTCGCTGAACCTCATCGAGCAGGGCGAGGATGACCAGATGGCATATCTTGCGCTGGGTAACCAGTTCACATTCGGCAACTTCAGATTGCAACTCGACTATATGCTCCGCGCGGCACACAGCGACGCGCTCTTCAAGGACTACTCGATTATGGGCGAGGCGTCATACACCATTGCCGACAAGGTAAATCTCTTTGGTCGTATGACATACGATGTGAACAACTCGCTCGAGACGATAAACGACTACTGCGTGATGCCAAACACCGAAATCACACGCTTCGGTGCTGGTGTGGAGTACTACCCTCTGCCAGAGAACAATCGCGCAATCCGTCTCCACGCCGCATACAGCCACACGCTGGGTCGCAACGGCAACCCTTACGGTGCATTGCAGGATGGTCACTCGATGTTCACCGTCGGACTGAAGTGGAAAATCGACATCGTATCACTCGTAAAGAAGGCATTTTAACTAACCCTAACCTATCAAGAAAATGAACAACAAGAAATCGAGCAAATGGGAGGGCATCCCGTGTTTAGTAATCATCGTGTTGCTCTTTGGCGGCATCGGCTATGTTATGGGTGTGTCGCAGATGTTGAACACACTGATGAAGACGGCTCACGACCTGCTCCTGAACACAGTGTTCTACCTTATGGGCGTCACCGTACTGACGGGCGCCATCGGCAAACTCTTCATTGAGTTTGGCGTGGTGAACCTGCTGGAGAAGATTTTGCGCCCGCTGATGCGTCCTATCTTCAACCTCCCTGGCGTGGCTTCGCTGGGTGCGGTGATGACATTCCTGTCGGACAACCCTGCCATAATATCATTGGCGCAGGACAAGCGTTTCAGCAGTTATTTCAAGAAGTATCAGTTCATCTCGCTCACCAACTTCGGCACAGCCTTCGGTATGGGTCTGCTGGTGATTGTCTTTATGATGGGTCAGGGCTTCTTCGCCGAGCCTATCATCGGTCTGGTGGGTGCCTGCATCGGCTGTATGACATCCACACGCCTTATGCAGCGTGCCGTACTGAAGTCATACCCTCACTTCGCCGAGGAGTTGGCCTGCGAGGAGACATTCGAGGAGGGCGAGGAGCAGAAGGTGGAGGACAAGTCGCTCTTCATCCGCATCCTCAACTCGCTGCTCGACGGCGGCAAGATGGGTGTGGAGGTAGGTCTTGCCATCATCCCTGGTGTGCTGATAATCTCCTCATTCATAATGCTTCTCACCTTCGGCGCATCGCCCGAGGGCGTATATACTGGCGCAGCATACGAGGGCGTGGAGTTGTTGCCCTGGCTGGCGAGCAAGATTAGTTTCGTATTCGAGTGGTTGTTCGGCTTCACCGACCCACACCTGATTGCCTTCCCTATCACTGCATTGGGCGCTGTGGGTGCGGCTTTGGGTCTGGTGCCAACATTCCTCGAGAGCGGCTGGGCTGACGGCAACGCCATTGCGGTGTTCACCGCTATCGGTATGTGCTGGAGCGGTTACTTGAGCACCCACACTGCGATGCTCGACTCGCTCGGCTACCGCGAACTCACCTCAAAGGCTGTGGTGGCACACACCATCGGCGGTCTGGTGGCGGCGGTTGTAGCACATTGGCTCTATGTGTTGTATGCACTTATCTAAAATTTCACTATATTTGCATAGCATTTGAGGATGACACTGCGTGGGTGTAGCGAAAACCCCGCAACGAAAACCGCGCACAAAAACATCCCCGACACTATACACACCTAAAGAGCGAGAGTATGAAAAACGCACTCAAATTTTACAAGGATTTCCCAAAGGAGGGTATCGTCTTTGTCGATATCATCCCGCTGATGCAGGACAAGAAAATCTTTGCCCAACTCATTGACTCAATCAGCGCCAACCTCACCGCGCCAAATGTGGTTGCGCCCGAGGCTCGCGGCTTTTTGTTCACTGCGCCGCTGTTGTTGCAAGACCCTGCAGTTGAGAACATTATCCCAGTCCGCAAGAGTGGCAAACTCCCCTTCAGCGAGGGCGACCTGTGCGATGTGGAGATTGAGAAGGAGTACGGCTCTGACCACCTCTTCTACCGCCTGAGCGACATCGCTGCGGGCAAGGCGGAGGGCGACACAATCTACCTCTCGATTATCGACGATGTGCTGGCTACGGGCGGCACTGCCGAGGGCATCGCAAAGTCGATGGAGTCGCAGACCATCGTTAAGGATGGCAAGGAGTACAAGATTAAGGTCAAGGAATTTATCTTCCTTGTCGAACTCGACTTCCTGAATGGAGCGCAGAGATTGGAGGCTATCGCACCAGTGAAATCGCTCATCCATTTGTAAAATTTTTATTATCTATAACCCGTTGCAGACCTCGCAGCGGGTTTTTTATTTTCCCCTCGCAGAAATTCGCCCGCGCACGAAATTCTTTTTGCGGCGCAACAACATTTTGACAATTAGCCTCGTGCGCGACAATGATGCGAAAAGGTTTTCATACGCGAAAAATGAATTTTTTTTGCAATTTCTTTTTCAGTTTAGAAATTTATTTGTAATTTCGTGTTATGAATGCTTACTATCTCTGCCCTTGGGCGAGGTGGTTTGGTAAAAAATTTAGGACAAACGGAAATCATCAGCAGGCAAAATCACTTCGGCCCGAGGGCTGCGGAGTTTTGTTGTGCGTGTTTTTTGTCGTTTTAGGGATGCAAACAGAAGGAAGGAAACAATTTTTTTTTAATCCATTTAATACTAACATTTTATGAAAAAATTTCTTTACTCATTGTTGGCTGTAGCCACATTGGTAAGCTGTACCGATAATGGTACAGAGCCAGTAGGTCCAGAGACTCCAGATGGTCCAGAGACTATTGAGGCATCAAACTTCACTATTGAGGCTACCGAGGGCTTGTCTTTCGCTTGGGAGAACGAGTCAAAGGTATCTGTATTCCGTTCAAACACAAACGAGAAGTTCGTTTACGATGCAGAGCAGCTTGCTTTCGTTAAGTCTGACAAGCTCGTTGCTGGTGAGGCTCTCGACTATGTTTACGGTGTTCACCCTTACAAGGGCACAAACCGCGTACAGAGCGGCAAGGTTAAGACTGAGTTGATCGCCGAGCAGACTTATGTTGAGAACGGCGTATGCTTCGAGGAGAACCCAATGGTTGCTGTTTCTGCAAGCGCAGACTCAAAGGAGATGGAGTTCAAGAACTTGTGCGGTTACGGTGTTGTTAAGTTGTACGGTACAGCTGCTGTTAAGAAAGTTGCTATCCAGGGTCTTAACAAGGAGGACTTGGCTGGTACAATCTTGGCTACTGTAGGTGAGGAGCCAGTTGTTTCTTTCCAGGCATTGCAGCAGGCTATGGTAGGTGTTGCTTCTGAGGAGGCTATCATCCTTGGCGAGACAGAGGAGAACGCAACTGCATTCTACATCACTCTTCCTCCTGTAACTTTCGAGGCTGGTTACACTATCGTTATCACTGACTCTTACGGTAATGTTCGTAAGAAGAACTTCAAGGTTGATGAGGAGAACCCAGCAGTTACTATCAACCGTAACGAGGTTACAGAGATTTGTACATTCGAGTTGAAGGAGAAGTTGCCTACAAAGACTATCCTCGATGTTCAGTTCAACGAGGACGGTACTGCTACTGACGCTGGTATCTATGGTTTGGATGTTCAGTTGATGGGCGAGACTACTCCTAACACATTTGTTTACAAGCACTCAAAGTTCAAGAAGAACAACATTGCTCGTTTCCACAATGTTCGTATCAACAACGATGTTACAAAGCACTCTTACTACAAGGTTGATTACTCACAGAACGAGGAGATGATGACAACTATCGCTGATGGTTTCGCATTGGAGGTTGTTACATTGGCTACTTGCGCTAACTGGGATTGGTGGTTGTCACCAGTTGCTACTGACGCATTCCGTTTCTTGCTCCAGGGTGGTAAGGACAACTACAACTGGAAGTTCTCAAGCAACAACGGTGGTGGTTGGTTTACAAACGGCGATATGATCAACACTACTTACGAGTTCAACAAGTATCACCACAATGTATATATGTACGATGCTGACAACATGCAGATCCAGGTATGGCACAATGGTGAGTTGCTCGGTTTGAAGGAGAATGTTGCTTCATTCAACCCAGGTCAGTTGCTCACAATCGGTGGTTACGGTGATGTAAACGACAACTTGTATATGCAGTGGAACGGTGAGGTTGCTTTGGTTCGTATGTACGACCAGGTATTGGAGCCAGCAGAGGTTGCAGAGAAGTTTAAGGATCTCAAGTTGCCAGAGGCATCAGAGGCTCCTGCAGCAACTTACGGCGCACCATTGGTTGACTTCAAGTGGAATGCTGACGGTACTGCAACTAACGCAGGTACACAGTCTGATTTGGAGGTAACTTCAGTTCCTGCTGCTCACACTGTAATGATGAATGTTGACGGCTTCGGTAACATCGTTAAGTTCGACTTGGCTTCAGGTAACAACAACTGGAACAAGGAGGGCTTCTGGCACATCGACTACTCTGCAAACGAGGAGTTCAAGAACAAGATGAAGGACGGTTTCACATTCGAGTTCGTATGTGTTGCTGACAAGAACCCAGGTGACTTCTACTGCCGCGCTGCTGCAACTGATACATTCGGTTGCCACTTGCGTTGTACAGGTGGTGGTGGCCAGCACTTCTGGCAGGCTTACTACAACGGTAACAACGAGGTATGGTGGAACCTTGGTAACACTACTAACGGTTACGAGAACCTCTGCGTTTTGGAGACTGGTAAGGTAATGGAGTCATTCGTTCACATGGTTTGCGTTTACAACCCAGAGACTAAGATGTACTACACTTACTACAACGGCCACGGTAACGCTGGTTGGGGTGGCGTAGGTGAGTTCAATGTTGGTAACTTCGTTGGTGTTCCTGGTATGCCAGGTAACCCAGGTGGTATGCAGCACGGCTGGGTAGGTAAGGTAGCTATCGCTCGTATCTACGATGAGCCATTCAATGTAGAGCAGATTCTCGCTCGTTACAACGACCTTAAGCCAACTATCGAGAAGTTGAACACAACTATCGGTCAGTAATCTAATTGCAAATTAGAATACATCCCTTCCCGACCCTCTCCCGAGGGTCGGGATTTTTTTTTGGGGGTTTATTGCAGGGAGATTAGGGAGGATAGGGAAATTAGAGAGATTAGGGAAATTAGGGAGGGGTTAAATTCCCTAAATTCCTTAACCTCCCTAAATTCCTTAAATTCCCTTATATATAAGTATGTTTTTGAATTTTTAATAAAAAATATCTATCTTTGTACGATTTAGCCACATAAGCGAATAAAATAAAATAAAAATATAACCGCTATGAAATTCAACGAGTACAAAGGCCTCGACTTGGCAAAGGTTGCCGACGAGGTATTGAAACAGTGGGATGCTGACGATACTTTCCACAAGAGCATCACCACTCGTGAAGGTCATCCTACATTCGTATTCTACGAAGGTCCACCATCAGCAAACGGTATGCCTGGCATCCACCATGTGATGGCGCGTACTATTAAGGATGTTATCTGCCGTTACAAGACACAGCAGGGTTACCTCGTACACCGCAAGGCGGGTTGGGATACACACGGTCTGCCTGTGGAGTTGGGCGTGGAGAAGAAACTCGGCATCACCAAAGAGGATATTGGCAAGACTATCACCATCGAGGAGTACAACCGCACCTGCCGCGAGGCGGTGATGGAGTTCACCGATGTGTGGGAGAACCTCACAAAGCAGATGGGTTATTGGGTGAATATGGATGACCCATATATCACCTATGACAACAAATATATCGAGTCGTTGTGGTGGCTCCTGAAGCAACTCTACGAGAAGGGCTTGCTCTACAAGGGTTACACCATCCAGCCATACTCGCCTGCTGCGGGTACAGGTCTTTCGACTCACGAGCTCAACCAGCCAGGTTGCTACCGCGATGTGAAGGACACAACTATGGTGGCGCAGTTCCGCATCGTAGAGCCTAAGGCAGAGATGGAGGGTTGGGGTACACCAGTATTCTTGGCGTGGACAACCACACCTTGGACTTTGCCTTCGAACACAGCTCTCTGCGTTGGTCCAAAGATTGACTATGTGGCAGTGCGCACCTACAACGGCTACACAGGCGAGAAGATTACAGCCGTATTGGCTGAGCCATTGCTCTACACTCACTTCAACAAGAAGGCTGAGGGCATCGCATTGGAGGATTACAAGGCGGGCGACAAACTTATCCCATTTGAGGTTGTAGGTCGCTGGAAGGGTCCAGAGTTGGTTGGTATGCACTACGAGCAGTTGATTTCGTGGGTGAAGCCAGTCGAACTCGACGAGAACGGAGAGTGGAAGTCAGCCGAGGAGAAGGCGTTCCGCGTGATTCCAGGAGACTATGTAACCGTAGAGGACGGTACCGGTATCGTTCACATCGCACCTACATTCGGTGCTGATGACGCATTTGTTGCGCGTCAGGCGGGCATCCCATCGCTCTTTATGATTAACAAGCGCGGCGAGACTCGCCCAATGGTAGATCTTACTGGTAAGTTCTATTTGATGGAAGAGTTGGATGAAAAATTCGTGGCAGAGTGCGTAGACGCCGAGGCTTACAAGGACTTCGAGGGTCGCTGGGTGAAGAACGCCTATGACCCACAGTTCACCGTGGATGGTCGTTACGACGAGGCGGCAGCCGCAGCGGCAGAGTCGCTCGATGTATATATCGCAATCACTTTGAAGGGCATCAACAAGGCATTCAAGATTGAGAAGCACACCCACAACTACCCACACTGCTGGCGTACCGACAAGCCAGTGTTGTACTATCCTTTGGACTCTTGGTTTATCAAGACCACAGCCCTCAAGGAGAGAATGATGGAGCTCAACTCAACAATCAAGTGGAAGCCAGAGTCAACAGGTACTGGCCGCTTCGGCAAGTGGTTGGAGAACCTGAACGACTGGAACCTTTCGCGCTCACGCTTCTGGGGTACTCCACTCCCAATCTGGGCAACTGAGGACCGCTCGGAGCTCAAGTGTATCGGCTCGGTGGAGGAGTTGATGGCAGAGATTGAGAAGTCAATCGCGGCGGGCAATATGACTGAAAACCCATTCAAGAACTTCAAGGTGGGCGATATGTCGAAGGAGAACTACTCGGTAGAGAACATCGACCTGCACCGCCCTTATGTTGATTCAATCGTCCTGACATCTTCGACTGGCGCTCCAATGAAGCGCGAGAGCGACCTTATCGATGTGTGGTTTGACTCGGGTGCTATGCCTTATGCACAGATTCACTACCCATTCGAGAACGGCGGCACAGACTTCAAGGAGGTATTCCCTGCAGACTTCATCGCCGAGGGTGTTGACCAGACTCGAGGTTGGTTCTTCACATTGCACGCTATCGCAACAATGTTGTTTGACTCTGTTGCGTTCAAGAATATCATCTCTAACGGTTTGGTTCTGGACAAGAACGGCAACAAGATGTCGAAGCGTCTGGGCAACGCCGTAGACCCATTCGAGGTGCTCTCGACATACGGCGCAGATGCAACTCGCTGGTATATGATCTCTAACTCGCAGCCTTGGGACAACCTCAAGTTCGACAAGGATGGCGTGGATGAGGTGCGTCGTAAGTTCTTCGGCACACTCTACAACACATACTCTTTCTTCGCGCTCTACGCTAATGTGGATGGCTTCACTGGCGCCGAGGAGGAGATTCCTATGGAGCAGCGTCCAGAGATTGACCGCTGGATTATCTCGCTGCTGAACAGCCTTGTGAAGGAGGTTACAAACTACCTGAACGACTACGACCCAACACCTGCGGCGCGTGCTATTCAGGACTTCGTGAACGAGAACCTCTCGAACTGGTATGTTCGCTTGAACCGCAAGCGCTTCTGGGGTGGCGGTATGAGCGACGACAAGAAGGCCGCTTACCAGACACTCTACACCTGTCTGGAGACTGTTGCGAAACTCGCAGCACCATTTGCGCCATTCATCTCTGACCGCATCTTCTGCGACCTGAACGCCTTGAGCGGTCGTCACAGCGAGTCGTCAGTACACCTGGCACAGTTCCCAGTGGCGGATGAGTCACTCATCAACAGCGACCTCGAGCAGACAATGGATATCGCACAGAAGACATCTTCGATGGTGTTGGCCCTGCGCCGCAAGGTGAACATCAAGGTGCGTCAGCCATTGACAAAGATTTTGATTCCAGTCCTCGACCAGGATATGGCACGCCACATCGAGGCTGTGAAGGGCTTGATTATGGGCGAGGTGAATGTGAAGGATGTGGAACTCCTGAGCGACACAACAGGTATCATCACAAAGCGCATCAAACTCAACTTCAAGAACTTCTGCCAGCGCTACGCGAAACTCGCAAAGCAGATGGCGGCACTCGCAGCGACATTTACGCAGGAGCAGATTGCTGCCATCGAGTCAGCAGCCGAGACCACTCTCGACCTCGCGGGCGAGCAGGTAGTGGTTACTCCAGCCGACTTCGAGATTACATCGGAGGATATGCCAGGATGGTTGGTTGCATCGGAGGGTAAACTCACCGTAGCACTCGACATCACCGTAACCGACGAGTTGCGTCGTGAGGGTGTGGCACGCG
This sequence comes from Alistipes sp., assembly GCA_017555805.1. GTDB lineage: Bacteria > Bacteroidota > Bacteroidia > Bacteroidales > Rikenellaceae > Alistipes. The sequence goes on from JAFZFR010000014.1 coordinate 15,695, forward strand.
AGTTGATTAATCGTATCCAGAATATCCGTAAGGAGTCTGGCTTCGAGGTGACAGACAAGATTAAGGTTGAGATCGAGGCGAAGGAGATTGTTGCTCCAGCCATCAAGCACTTCGCCGCTTACATCGCATCGCAGACCCTCGCAACCGAGGTGAAGGCAGCCGCCGAGCCACAGGGTAGCGTGGTTGTGGATAGCGATGTGGATGACGAGCCACTGAAGATTGCTGTGACCCGTTTGTAGTCGGAATGTGATATTTTTAATGCGAAGATTTGTTTATTTCTAAAAAATAACTTATCTTTACATTATAACACTAAAATATTTACGATTATGGCAGACGAAAAGTTGAGATACAGCGATAGTGAGTTGGCGGAGTTCAAGGAGATTATCTTGAAGAAACTTGAGCAGGCGAAGGCGGACTACGATTTGTTGCGCCAGGACATAACTCATTCAAACGATACGCAGGACACCTCTCCAACATTCAAGGTGCTGGAGGAGGGTGCGGCAACGCTCTCGAAGGAGGAGACAAGCCGCCTGACTGCCCATCAGTTGAAGTTTATCCGTAACCTGGAGTTGGCGCTGGTGCGCGTGGAGAACAAGACCTACGGCATCTGCAAGACCACTGGTAAACTCATCCCAAAGGAGCGTCTGTTGCGTGTTCCTCACACCACCGAGTGCATCGAGGCAAAGGAGGCACGCAAGTAAAATAGTCGTTTAGGATTTGCAAAGGAGTTCGCCCCATACGGGGCGGACTCTTTTTTTTGTGGTACCATTATATTTCGGAATTATATACTTTAGTGTTGTTATGAAATCGTCATCCCCCGGAGGACAAAGTCCGACGATGGGGATCTACCTTATAGTTCCCTAACTAATCTCTCTTACGACCGAAACATTAACAAAGGTAGATTAATCCGCGTTCGCGGCTTTTCACCGCCTCGGCTCGGCATAGCGTGCAAGCACCCTCTGCTCTCGCCTTAATGGCGGCGTTCCAATCATTTCCGCATAGACTCTTATAAACTACTGCAATGGTTGTACCGGGCACAGAACGAAGTGTATAATGTAGGGTAGAGAGTTTTGAGGGTTAATTGCTTTGATGTTCAGTGAGTTAGGTTTGCTTGGTGTGTTGAGCGGCACAAAACGAAGCGTTTACATTGGTTTAATTTCGGTTTAATTTTGAAGGCATAAACGACGGCGCAGGTTTGCGTTTGGTTTACATCTATGAGGCTGTGGGTTTGCACCTGCGGCCTTTTTTGTGTGCATACGGTAAAACCCTTGTATGGAGCTGTTTGAGCGCGATTTTGGGGCTTTTATGGGCTTCCTGGGGGATGTGTTGAAATGGAGTTCTAATGGGCTTTGAATGACGGTTGAAGTGGGGGAGGGTAGGAGGGTGAAAAATGCCCGATTTTGGCGGTGGGGTTACAGCTGGGGTTACAAAGTGGGGTTACATTTTTCAAAAAGTGGGGTTACACATTTAGGGATTTTTGATACAATC
>JAFZFR010000015.1 GCA_017555805.1 Alistipes sp.
GTCTTCTCAACAACATAACCGTTCTCGAGGTTCTTGAGCTTTGAACGAACGAATGCAGGACCCTTGCCTGGCTTGCAGTGCTGGAAATCAACAACGAGGTAAGTCTTGTTGTCCATCTCAACGCACATACCGATCTTAATATCAGCTGCTGTAATTGTCATAATATTGAAATTTTTGTTAGAATTTTCCTAATTTTCGGCGCAAAGGTAATAAAAATTCTGTAAACTAAAGAGTTATTGCTCGATATTTTGGAATTTTTCAAACCCAAGCAACTACTCACCCCACTTGTAATGAGGGAGTTTGACGCCCATATGCGAGATGATGCGCTCGACGATGGTCATCGCCGCCTCTTCCAGAGTCTGCGGGTGGGAGTAGAACGAGGGCGATGCAGGCAGGATGATAGCCCCCGCCTCGGTCAGCGTGGTCATATTTCGCAGATGGATGAGCGAGTAGGGTGCTTCGCGCACAACTACGATTAGTCGGCGGCGCTCCTTGAGCATCACATCGGCACTGCGCTCGATAAGCGAGAGCGATACGCCAGATGCTATGCGTCCCACACTACCCATCGAGGCTGGCACCACCACCATAGCGTCATATCCCGCCGAGCCGCTTGCTACCGCCGCAAACATATCATCGTTGTCGTAGCGCACAATCTTCTCGCCCTCGGGCAGCGTGACACCCTCGTGTCGCAGCACCTCATCGGCCGTAGGACTCACTATAAGGGCTATTTGCTCCACCTCCTCGGCGCGGAGTAACTGCTCGATGCAGAGGCGCGCATATACGCCACCGCTGGCACCTGTTATGGCAACGATTATCTTCATCACTAAAGTTCTATGATTTTACATTTCAGTCCCATCTCCTGCACCCTCTCCAGCACTTTGGGCAGCGCGTAACTCATATTGCGGAAGGTCTTTTCGCTGTCGTGGAATGCGATGATGCAGCCTGGGCAGATGTGGGGCACTACCTCGCGCACGCACTGCTCGGGCGTGATGGTGCGTGAGTAGTCGCGCGAAAGGATGTTCCACATAATCACCTTGTAGCGCTGTGCTACGGCGCGAATCTGCGTGGGCGTGGTCTGCGCGTAGGGTGGGCGGAAGAGGTCGCTGTGGAGGATGTCATCGGCAAAATCAACATCCTCGATATACTTTTCGAGTGGCATACCCCAGCCCTTCTGGTGCGAGTAGGTGTGGTTGCCAATCTTGTGACCCTCGTCGAGTATGCGCTGATGAAGGTCGGGGTACATCTCGGCATTCTTGCCCAGCACGAAGAATGTAGCCTTGGCGTTGTAGCGCTTCAGCGTGGATAGTATCCACTCCGTAACGCCTGGCGTAGGGCCATCGTCAAAGGTGAGAAAGACGCCGTTGGGGTCATCAATCTCCCATATCGTATCGGGGAAGAGCTTGCGTAGGAAGCCCCAAGGTCTAATCTTCATTCGCGTGATGATTTTCTGCAGTCAATAGTTATTGCAAATGTAATGCTTTTTGTCCAATAATGGGAATATATTTTGCGATAACTCAATTTTTTTGCTACATTTGTAGGTAATTAATATACCGAATGCTATGAGAAATTTTATAAAGACCTTCGCGGTGGCAGTCGTTGCCATCCTCTTTATGGGCGGTTGTAAGTCGCTCTTCACGCTCACAAATTCGGGTGAGACCGCTACGGGTACGCCCTATGAGTTGGTGCTCGTATGTCCGCAGGCGGAGTGGCAGAGCGAGTTGGGTGACACGCTCAAGGCGGTGCTGAAGCAGCCTGTGAAGGAGTTGATGCAGTATGAGCCTATGTTCGATGTGATGCGTATCCTGCCCAACAACTTCAAGAGCCTTACGGAGCGTCACCGCAACATCGTGGTGGTGGATGTCAATCCATCTTTTGCCGAGCCAAACATCGAGGTGGCGTATGACAAGACCGCTACACCTCAAATCTTCATCACGCTGAAGGGCGCTGACACGCAGAGCCTTGCCAAGTATGTGAGCGACAACCGCGACAACATCCTCTATGTGTTGGAGAAGGCCGAGCGCGACCGTACGGTGAACTACTCGCGCGCCTACTTCTCGCAGTATTTCCGCGACGAGATTTACAACAAGTTCGGTATGGATTTGCCTCTGCCCGACAACTATAAGTTGCGTACCACAAGCGACGATATGATTTGGATTTCGCAGGAGTTCCCAATGGCGAGCCAGGGCTTCTTCATCTATAAATACCCCTACGAGGGCAAGCAGTCGCTGACGCCCGAGGCGCTGGTGAAGGCGCGTAACCGCTTCGCATCACGCATCCCAGGCCCTGCCGACGGCTCGTATATGTCCACCGTAGATGAGATTCCAAACGACGACGGCACCGACTATATCCCATTCACGCCCGAGAGCCGCGCGCTGCTTATCGGCGACCGTACCTGGATTGAGATGGTCGGCCTGTGGGATGTCGAGAACTACTTTATGGGCGGTCCTTATGTGAGTTACACCACCGTAAACAAGGCTACAAACGAGGTGGTGACCATCGACTGCTATGTCTATTATCCAAAGACCAAGAAACGAAATATGCTCCGCGCGTTGCAGCATCTGGTCTATCTGGTTGATTTCCCCGCAAAGAAGTAGGGTGGCGAAATGTGATTTCGGGAGCGGCGCTTGCGGGTGTCGCTCCTTGTTTTTGCGGTTTTTGGGTGTTTTGTTGCGGGCAAAAGATGTTCCGCGAGGATATATTTTGCAACTCGGCACACTTTGTGTCGAAAAAGTTGGAAAATCGAAAAAAACACCTTACCTTTGTTTCATTAGATTTTAAGATTATTAACTCGGGATTCTGATTTGGCGGCGCGGGTCGCAAAATTGGGATTCTACTTTTTTTACTGTTTTTACAATGGCAAATGAAATTATCTATTTGACGGCAGAGGGTATGCAGAAGTTAAAGGATGAGCTTCAACATATGCGTTCGGTTGAGCGTCCCGCTATTTCAGCAGCCATAGCCGAGGCACGCGACAAGGGTGACCTGTCGGAGAATGCCGAGTACGATGCAGCGCGTGAGGCGCAGGGTCTTCTCGAGATGCGAATCGCAAAACTGGAGCAGACACTCACCAATGCCCGTATCATCGACGAGTCGAAGATTGACAAGAGCAAGGTGCAGATTTTGAGCAAGGTAACGCTCCTGAACCACAACAATAAGAAGCAGGTGACCTACACAATCGTGTCGGAGAATGAGGCTAACCTGCGTGAGGGTAAACTCGCTATCGGCACACCTATCGCCAAGGCTATCCTGGGCAAGAAGAAGGGTGAGGTAGTAGAGGTTACTGTGCCTGCAGGTGTTATGAAGTTCGAGATTTTGGACATTAACATCTAATTATACAATCCCTCAATATAGTGATGAGGGAGAATTAGAAGAAAATGGCTGTCTAACTTGGTTAGGCAGCCATTGTTGTTTTTGTTCGCGAACTCGCCTCGCTGCGAGGCGTATCTTCGGTGGCGTAACGCGAGGATGCCCCCCGCCACCGAAGATAACAATCGCATCAAAACAATATAATGAAAAAATAGGTCACCCTTTCGGATGACCTATCATATCAAAAAGTAGCGAGATTAGAACTTGCTGCGGTCGTCTGTTGAGCCCGAGAGCTTGATAAGAGCCTTGAAGTCAATCTCTGGAGTCTTGCCGTTGCCAGCGCGCTCGAAGTCGGTGCCGTAAGGTACATTCTCGTCGATGTAACCGATGTTGCGGAGGTAGAAGTTACCATCCTCTGTCACACCACCCTCATAGTCGCGGCGCAAGCCCTGGTGACCAGTGCCGTCGCAAGTGAAGCGACCCTTCTTGAGCTCTGTCCAGTTGCCATCCTTGTCGCGCATCCACTGTGATGGGAACTGCACGCTGCGTGGCAACCAACCGCACTCTGGACGGAAGTTCTCGCAGAATGAGTAAGCACCCTTGTAGTATGTCTCGATGCCTGGACGGCGAATCTCGGCGAGGAATACCCAACCCTCGTCACCGCGGAAGTAACCGGTGTAGAGTGAGTTGCCTGTTGCCTTGCCGTTCTTGTACTCTGGGCGTACGCGCACCAATGTAGCATATACTTTACCAGCCTCCCAGTCATACTGGTAGAAGTTCTGTACGCCAGAACCCTCGTGGCTGTATGAGTTTGACTTCACGCCCTCGCCGTTGCGAACGAGCTCCGAGATAAGACCCTTCTCGGTGTTGGTGTCCCATACAGAGAAGAGAACCATACGGCTCTTGCCCTTCTCGTTTGGCTGTACACCCATATAGAAGCCGTCACCACCGGTGAGCATATAGTATGCACCATTGATATCCTCACCCTCTGGAACGAATACCTCGTTGTAGAAGTACTCGGTGTTCTCTGGAGTGTGCCAGTTGAAGTGGTTAGATGGACCACGGCGTACGAAGTGAGGAACATGCTCCTTCAAATCCTCTGCCGATACGAATACCACCTCGTCCTTTGTCTTCTCGGTGAGGTTGTTCACCGCAGCACCAGTTGCCAGGAGAGTAGAGAAAGTAGGGTAGCTTGCCGCAGTTGTTGCTACTGGCTCGATATCCACGCGGATGTGACCAGCCTTCTCGACATTCACCTTACCTACATAATAATCCTTGCTTGCGTCAGTGTCTGCCACCTTGAGCTTGAAGCTCTCGCCGCAGCACTTAACCTTCAACTCTGCCACGCCTGCTGGTACATCCTCGGCGCGCAAGCCGAAGTGCAACTCGCCAGCGTATGCTGTCCAGAAGAATACAGAGATCTGGTGTGGCTCCTGCTGCTGATACTCTGGAAGCCAAGCGCCCGCAACCATCTCTGCATCGTTTGGCAATGAGTAGCCGTTTGCGATGATGTTGTTTGCAAACGATGGAGTCACCTTCGATGCTGGGTCGAGTGGAGTAACATAGGCGTTACACTTGAATGGAATCGCCAATGTGAGCTCCTCTACTGCTGGAGCGCACTGCGAGAATGCTGCCACAGTGATCAAAGCGCAGAGGGCAGCCTGAAAAAATTTGCGAATACTCTTCATAGTTTTTCGTTTGTAAGATTTGTTTGCCGCAAAGTTAGTGTTTATATGCCACTCTACAAAATCTTTTTTACCAGAGAGAAGAACTTGTAGGGCATATAACGGAACGGAAGGTCAATCCAGGTGGGTGTGCAGACCACCGCGCGACGATGCGAAAAGGCATCGAACGAGAGGCGTCCGTGGTAGGAGCCCATACCCGAGTTGCCCACGCCGCCGAATGGGATATTCTCGTTGGCGATGTGCATAATCGTATCGTTGATGCAGGCTCCGCCCGACTGTGTACGGCGCAACATCTTCCAGCCCTTCTCCTCGTCGCCGAAGTAGTAGAGGGCGAGTGGTTTCTCGCGCTGGGTGATAAAGTTGATGACCTCCTCGCGGCGCTCGAAGGTGAGCATCGGCAGCACAGGGCCGAAAATCTCTTCCTGCATAACGGGTGCAGAGGGGCTCACATTGCGAAGCAGGGTAGGTGCGATGTAGCGCTCCTCCTTGTCGGTCTTGCCGCCCAAAACCACCTCGCCATCAGTGAGATATGACGATATGCGCTCGAATGATTTATCGTTCACAATACGCACAAAATGTCGGCTCTTCTGTGGGTCTTTGCCGTGCAGACGCTCAACGGCCGCCGCGAACTCGCGGATGAACTCCTCCTGCAATGAAGAGTGGATGAGCAGGTAGTCGGGCGCGATGCAGGTCTGTCCAGCATTGAGGGTCTTGCCCCACGCCAGACGCTGTGCCGTAAGCGGGATGTTTGCACCCTTGTCCACGATGCAGGGGCTCTTGCCACCAAGTTCGAGGATTACGGGCGTGAGGTGCTTTGCCGCCGCCTCCATCACGCGCTTGCCGAGCGATGGGCTGCCCGTGAAGAAGATTATGTCGAAGCGCTGCTCCAAGAGGGCGCTGTTCACATCGCGGTTGCCCTGCACAACGGCAATATATTTCTCGTCAAATGTAGCCTCAATCATCTGCTCAATCACCTCCGACACTTGCGGAACATAGGGCGAAGGCTTCAGTATAGCGGTACATCCCGCCGAGATTGCGCCCACCAATGGGTTGAGCAGCAACTGCACGGGATAGTTCCAGGGCGACACGATGAGCGAGCAGCCGAGAGGCTGGCTGATGGTGTAACTGCGCGATGGGGTCATCTTCAGCGGTGTGGAGTGACTCTCGCGGCGCATCCAGCGCTTCAGGTGCTTCAGGTGGTTTTTGATTTCACCCTCCACGATGCTCAACTCCGTCAGGATTGCCTCCTCCTTCGACTTATGCAGGTCGTGCCACAACGCCTCGCAGAGCGGCTTCTGCCACTCCTTCAGCGCTTTGAGCAGGCGCTTGAGTTGCATCTCGCGGAACTCTCTGTCAAGCGTTGCGCCCGAGCGGAAGAACTCGCGCTGTGACTCGACTATTGTCTTGATTGTCTGTCGTGGTGTGTTTTCGATTGCCATAATATCTCCTATTTTCTACCCTTAAAATGGTCAAGTGCGTTGTAGATGCCCAGCACCTTGCACAGCAGGTCGAGCGCTCTCAACGGCAATACCGCCTGCAAGATACGAATTAAATGGTAACCGAGAGGGTAACTGCTGATTTTTTTGTTGCTCTCGATGGCCTTGATGATTCTTTTTGCCACCCACTCAGGCTTGAGGATAGGGATGATGCGTGAGCGCACGCCGTCGAACATACCGGTGTTGATGTAGTATGGGGCGATGGTTGTGATGTGCACATTGCTCTTTGCCTCCTGCAACTCCACGCGCAGCGAGTCCGACCAGCCAATCATAGCCCACTTGCTTGCTGCATATACCGACATCTTGGGGTTTGCGATGAAGCCCGCCGCCGATGCGATGTTGCAGATGTGGCCGTGGTTGCGCTCCAGCATTGGAGGCAGAGCCTGCAAGGCGATGGTCATAGGCGCTACGGAGTTGATTGCGATGGTGCGGTCAATCTCCTGCTGGCTCATCTCGGCGAAGTGGCGGTTTGAGGTGATGATGCCCGCGCAGTTGATGAGTATGTCGATGTTGCCACACTCCTTGGTTGTCTTGGCGAATGTTTCCACTACGGCGTTTGAGTCCGAAATGTCGATTCGGTATCCCTTGACATTGCCCAATGTGGAAAACTCCTGCTCGGTTGATTCTATGCTTGCCTGATTGATATCCCAGATTACCAACTGGCGCGCGCCCTTCTCCAGAGCGATGCGACCCATAAGGCGTCCAATGCCTGATGCACCTCCAGTGATGAGGATGCAGTTTCCTTTAATCTTCGTCATAAATGTTATAATGAATTGTTGTTGAAATATCGACAATATTGCCCCTTGTCTGCTGACCAAAAGCGGGGCATTTACTCTACGAAGAGAGTAACGGTAGATTTTGACGGCGACAAAAGTATTGTTATTTCAACGACTATTCAAATGCGAGGTGGCAATATACCCCTTTTTGTGGCGAATGTGACGAAAAGTGATGAAACAGCGCCCTCGTGGGGCGTGCTGATGGGGTAAAAAATATCGGAATTACACACTCTCTGTCTCGTTTTGCGGTCTGCGTGCCGCCGAGAGAAAATGTGTAATCCCGATTTAAGGGGCGAAATCGTCCGCCTATTTCAGTCGCTCCATAGCCGTTGCGATGCCCAACTCCAGACCGCGCAACTCCGCCAGACCGCGCATACGGCCGTAGCAAGAGTAGCCTGGGTTTGACTTGCGCTCCAGGTCGTCGCACATCTGGTGTCCGTGGTCGGGGCGCATAGGTATGCTGCGCTGTTGCTGTTGTTGGATGTCGAGGAGTGCCTTCATCACATCCCACATAGGCACATCGCCCTCCAGATGGTTATCCTCCTGGAAGTTGCCCTCCTCGTCGCGGCGTGTCGAGCGCAGATGCACGAAGCCTACGCGGTCGCCGAACTCGCGCATCATCGCGGGCAGGTCGTTGTCGGCCCTCACGCCAAACGAGCCAGTGCAGAGGCACAAGCCATTCGAGCGGTTTGGTACGGCGGCGATAATCTTGCGAAAATCCTCCGCGGTGGACATAATGCGTGGCAGACCGAGGATAGGATATGGCGGGTCGTCGGGGTGGATGACCATCTCCGAGCCGCACTCGTCAGCCACTGGGCAGACCTCCTTTAAGAAGTAAATCAGGTTCTCGCGCAGACGCTCTGCGTCAATGTCGCGGTAGCGGTCAAGCGCCTCCTGAAACTGCTCAACGGTAAAACTCTCCTCCGAGCCTGGAAGTCCTGCTATCATATTGCGTGTAAGGAGGTTACGCTCCTCCTCGCTCATTGCCTCAAAGCGAACTTTCGCGCGCGCCTGCTCCTCCGCAGAGTACTCCTTTTCGGCGCCTGGGCGTTGCAGGATGTAGAGGTCGAAAGCGACAAATGCCGCACGCTCAAAACGCAATGCGCGCGAGCCATCCTCCACCTCAAACGCAAGGTCGGTGCGAGTCCAGTCCAGCACCGGCATAAAGTTGTAGGTTATGCAGTGGATGCCGCACTCGGCGAGATTGCGGATGGATTGTTTATAGTTCTCGATGTATTGCTGGAAATCGCCTGTCTGCGTCTTGATATGTTCGTGTACGGGAACGCTCTCCACAACGCTCCACTTTAGACCTGCATCAGCGATAATCTGCTGACGCTTGCGAATCTCCTCCACGGTCCACACCTCGCCGTTTGGGATGTGGTGCAGGGCGTGTACGATGTCGGTTGCGCCCGCCTGGCGTATGTTGCTTAATGTGACGGGGTCGGATGGTCCGTACCAGCGCCACGACTGCTTGCATAAGTACATAGTTTGCAATGTGTTAGATTGAGAAAGCGTCAAAACCGCCATCCACTACGGTCAGCGTGCCAGTAACGAACTTCGAGGCGTCGGAAGCCAGCCACTGCATCGTGCCGAGCAACTCCTCGGGTTCGCCGAAGCGCTTGAATGGTGTGTGTGCGATGATGGTCTCGGCGCGTGGTGTGAGTGAGCCATCTGGGTTTGTCAAAAGGTCGCGATTTTGGTTTGTTAGGAGGAAGCCAGGCGCTACCGCATTTACGCGAAATCCCTCGCCGAACTTCATCGCCAACTCTCCGCACATATACTTCGTCCAGTTTATCACCGCCGCTTTCGCAACGCCGTAACCCGCTACGCGAGTAAGTGGGCGAAGTGCCGCCTCGGATGCGATGTTGATAATCGAGCCGCCGCCCTGCTTCACCATTGCCTTCACGAATACCATCGTTGGCAGGATTGTGCCGAAGAGGTTGAGTTCAACGACCTGACGCACAGCCTCGATGTCGAGGTCGAAGATGGTCTTGTCGGGCGCAACGGTTGCCGCCGCCTGATTGCCGCCCGCGCCGTTGATGAGCACATCGATGCGACCATACGCCGCCATAATATCCTCGTAGTTCTGCTCGAGCGTCTCCTTATTCAGCACATTGCACTCCAAAAACATCGCCTCGCCGCCCGCAGCCTTTACCTCGGCAACAAGACTTTCGCCCACCTCTACGGCACGACCCAGCACCACCACCTTGGCACGCTGCTCGGCAAAGTGCTTAACCAACTCTCGTCCGATGATGCCCGTAGCACCGGTGATGACGATAACCTTTCCCTCTACGCTGAATAAATCTTTCATAAATTTTTATAGTTTTACGGTTGTTAATTCTTAAATAAATCAATACAAAGTTATCAACTTTGCACAAAAAATCAAACAACCGAGGCGGTAAGTTGCCCAAAAGATAAAAATGGATGTTAAATGTTTCTTAAAATGGTATTCTCGCGGGCGATTTGTTTGGTGGAACGAAAAAAAAATCGTAATTTTATCACGAAAATACAACCAATACAGGACTTAATCAATTTTCACTAAATTAAATAGTATTATGGCAATTAACAGAAAAGACTTTCTCAAGACTATGGGAGGTTTGGCGGCTTTGACCATCTTGCCTCGTAAGGTTCTTGGAGGCCCAGGTCACATCGCACCAAACGATCAGTTGACTAAGGGTATTATCGGTATGGGTGGTATCGGTTATATGGTTAACCACTTCTCAAGCAATGAGCGATGCCGTTTGGTTTCAGTCTGTGACTGTGACGACAACCACTTGGAGCGCGCTGTTAAGCTCTCAAAGGAGCGTTTGAACGAGGAGGTGAAGGGCTATCACTTCTATCGTGACCTTATCAACGACCCTAATGTTGATATCGTACACATCGCTACACCTCCACACTGGCACGGTATTATGTCAGTTGAGGCTGCAAAGGCTGGTAAGGATATCTGGTGTGAGAAGCCTATGACCCGTACAATCGGTGAGGGTAAGAAGGTGATGGAGGCTATTCGTCAGAATAACCGTATCTTCCGTCTTAACACTTGGTTCCGTTTCCAGGATACATTCTATGGTCTTGGTACTAAGGTTGAGCCTTTGAAGAAGTTGGTTGATAGTGGTCTTTTGGGCTGGCCTTTGAAGGTTACTATCTCTGGTAACAACGGCTTCCCTTGGAAGTTCTTCTGGGTAGGTAAGGAGAATTTGGTTGAGCAGCCAATCCCAAAGCACTTCGATTACGATTTGTGGTTGGGTCCTGCACCTTACAAGCCATACAACGAGCACCGTACTCACCAGACATTCCGTGGTTACTGGGATTATGATGGTGGTGGTCTTGGTGATATGGGTCAGCACTACATCGACCCTGTACAGTACATCTTGGGTAAGGATAACACTTCTCCAGTAAAGGTTGAGGTTGACGCTCCACAGCAGCACTGGGATGCTATCGGTACTTGGCGTAAGGTTGTTTATACTTACGACGATGGTTGCCAGATCATCCTTGAGGGTGAGGGTCACGAGACTCCAAATGGTCCATTTATCGAGGGTCCATTGGGTGCAGTATATCAGGGCTTCCGTTGTACTATTCCTAATGTTATGGATAAGCTCATCGAGATGCCAGATCCAGAGCCACAGAACACAGACTTCATCGATTGCGTTCACTCTCGCGAGAAGTTCGCTCTTAACGAGATCAACGGTTTCCGTTCATCAACAATCGTGAATATGGGTCTTTGCGCTTTGCGCTTGAACCGTACATTGGAGTTCGACCCTGTAAACTTGAAGTTCATCAACGACGACGCTGCAAATGCGCTGATCGATCAGCCAATGCGCGGTCCTTGGTCAATGTAGTACAAACCCAAAAAACGAAAAAGAACAATGAAAAAATTATTTATATTAGTGATTGCATTGGCAGTGATGCCATTTGCAAGCATCAATGCACAGGATGCCCGCAACCGCGTCACTTCGACTATCATTGCTGACGCTTTGGCTACTCTGCCTGCCGAGACTCCAGAGGCTTACAACAAGACTATGGATGAGTTGGCAAAGACAGGTGCTGAGGGTATCGAAACTATCTGCGCTATGTTGAAGCCTGCTGCTGAGGGTGTAAACAATTCAGCTCTTGAGTATGCTATCTACGGCGTGGCATCTTATGTTTCTGAGGAGCATCTTACTTACCAGAACGGTGTTCGTGCTGGTTTGAAGAACGCTATCAATAAGACAGCAGACAAGCCAACTCAGGCTTTCTTGTTGACTGCTTTGCAGGTTTGCGCTACTGCAGAGGATGCAGAGTTCTTCGCATCGAAGCTCTCTGACGAGTACTTGGCTAACTTCGCTGCTCGCTCTTTGGCTACAATCAAGGGTACAGAGCCAGTTGTTAAGTCACTCATCGAGAACCAGGCAGAGAACGGCTTGAGCAAGACTCTTCTTGCACAGATCGCTTCATATAAGAACATCCCTGCTGTTGAGGGCACATTGCTCGAGTGGTTGAAGGGTGCTTCAGAGGAGGAGACAACACAGATCAACCTCGCTTTGGCTGCTTGCGGTGGTGAGGAGTCAGTGAAGGTTTTGGCTGCTGCTGCCGCTGATGCAAACTACGCATTCGAGACAACTGACGCTTACGGCGCTTACACAAATATCTTGAACCGTATGGTGAAGAAGAACCCTGCGCTCGCAGAGAAGGCTGCAAAGAAGCTTATGAAGCAGGATGCAGCTAATGTTCGCTTGGAGGGTCTTGATATCTTGGTTCAGTTGCACGGCGCAGAGACAACACCTCTCGTATTGAAGGCGTTGAAGGATGACTGCCGTCAGTATCGCTACGGTGCGTTGCGTGCTGCCGAGGCTTACGCTTGCGGTTGCACTTACGCTGCTGTTGCAGAGCAGTTGGCAAAGGCTGACGATGCTGTCGAGGTTGATATCTTGAACTGGTTGGGTGCAAACCACGCCGAGTCACAGGTTGAGGCTGTTTGTGCAGAGATCGACGATGCTAACATCGAGGTTGCTTGCGCTGCTATTGAGGCTGCAAGCCGCATCGGTGGTGATGTTGCTTTGGAGGCTATCTTGGCAAAGGTTGAGGCTGCTGACCTCGCATCAGAGGATGGTCAGGCAGTTGTTGCTGCCGCTACTCCAGCATTGCTCGCATTCAACGGCTGTGTAAACAACGGTATCGTTAAGGCTTTGGCTGGTAGCGAGGCAAGCAAGTCAGTTGCTTATGCTGTTCTTGCAAAGCGCCGCATCCCAGAGGCTGCAGAGGCTATCATCGCTGAGGCGAAGGGTGGCAACGCTGCTGCAAAGAGCGTTTTGGCAAATGTTGCTACAGATAAGAACTTCGACGCATTGTGCGAGATTTACGAGGCAGGTAAGGGTTCTGACCTTGCAATCAACAAGGCTATCCAGGATAAGTCAGTTGCAGAGCAGGTTGCTGCTGTTCAGGCTCGTATGGCAAAGGCTGGTGACAAGAAGCACCTCTACTACCCAGTTCTTGCTCGTACAGGTTCAGAGGATGTAATCCCAACTTTGGTTGCTGGTTACCAGGAGGGCAACAAGGAAGGCGTAGCATTCCGCTCTATGCTCACAGTTAATTCTGACAAGATGATTCAGCCTTTGTATGAGGTTGCTACATCTAACGCAGAGTTGAAGGATCAGGCATTGGCTCGTTACATCACTTTGACAAAGTCATCAGCGATGAACAACGACCGCAAGTATATGAACTACCGCAAGGCTTTGGAGGCTCAGCCATCAGTAGGTGTACAGAACTCTGCTTTGACAGCGTTGGCTGCTACACAGAACTACCAGGGTATGATGCTCGCTGCCGAGTATATGGACAACGAGGCAACTGCACAGGCTGCTGCTAACACAGTGATGCAGATTGCAACAAAGCACCCAGAGTACTACAGCGCAGAGGTTAAGGCATTGCTTGAGAAGGTATCTGCTACACTCAACGACGGCGACGCTGTTTACAAGCGCAAGGATATCGAGAAGTTCATCTCGGAGAACAAGGAGGGCGCTGCTCGCTCTATCATCACTGAACTTTCAGAGGAGGAGAAGGCAGAGGGCTTCGAGCTTTTGTTCAACGGTAAGGATATGTCAGCTTGGACAGGTAACTTGGATGCTTACCAGCCAGTAAACGGCGAGATGTATGTAACTGCATCTTACGGCTCAACAGGTAACCTCTACACAAAGAAGGAGTATGCTGACTTCGTATTCCGCTTTGAGTTCTGCTTCGACCGCGAGGGCGTAAACAATGGTGTAGGTATCCGCACTCCTATGGGTGTTGATGCTGCTTACCACGGTATGGAGATTCAGGTGTTGCACCACGACGCTCCTATCTACGCTGGCTTGCGCGAGTACCAGGTACACGGTTCTGTATATGGTATCATCCCAGCAAAGCGTATCAAGTGGGGTCCTCTCGGCGAGTGGCACACAGAGGAGATTCGCATCAAGGGTGACAACATCAAGATCACAGTTGATGGCGAGGTTATCCTCGAGGGTAACATCCGCAAGGCTTGCCAGGGTCACAATGTAGCACCAGATGGTGGTTACAACAAGTACACTGTTGACCATCTGAACCACCCAGGCTTGTTCAACAAGAAGGGTCACATCGGTTTCCTCGGTCACGGTCAGGGTATCAAGTACCGCCATGTACGCGTGAAGGAGTTGTAATATACCTTATATAATATTATGGGGGTGTCCAGCCGTTGGTTGCGACACCCTTATTTTTTTTGTGGAGGAGCACGCCTCGGCGCGAAGTCGAAATAAGGCGCATCAAGATAAAATGTAGAAAAACCGCCACTCCAATTATGGGATGGCGGTTAAATTATGTGTTTAAAAGAAAAACCCTTACAACTCCTTGATATCCACGATGCCGTTCATTACGGCGTAGATGGTCAGACGACCGATGGATTTTGAGCCGATTTTCTCGACTATGTTGCGACGGTGGAAGATGACCGTCGGGGTCGAGATGTTGAGTCGGTCGGCAATCTCCTTATTGATATAACCCTTGATTATCAGCGCCAGAACCTCCTTCTCGCGCTGCGACAGCAACTCTGTGTCGGGTTTCTCGGTCTTTGGCTGCGACATCATTGCCGTATGTGCCGAGTGGTGCATCATCAGCACGCCCTTGAGCACCTCGCGCTCGGGCTTATGCAGGTTTACGGTGTGAAACTCGGGGTGAGAGAAACCCTCGCCCTCGGCGAGCACGATGCAGCGGCGGGCGTGGGGCAGGAAGTAGTCGATGTTCTGCTCAAGCACCTCCGACGCGATGAAGTGGTGGAGGGCAGCCTGCGGATTCTCATCCAGAAACTCCTCCATAGTGTTGTATGCGGCAATCTCCACCTCGCTCATCATACCCATAAAGGGTGCGATGTCGGTCAGGATGGCGCGCATCGCTAAACAACAGAGCGAGTTGGGATGGATGATGACTATCTTTGGTTTATGCTGCATAATGATGCAAAGGTAGTAATTTTATTTGAATGTAAAACTATCAAAAGTGATAGTTGATAACTTGCTGTGGGGTTACTATTTTTGCATTGTGAAATTGTGTAAACCAAAATATAGACTATGAAGAGAATTTTTACCATATTTTTCCTCGCTCTCTGTGCGACCCTTTCGGCGAATGCGGCAGTTGAGCAGGCCGACACCACACGCCACATCGTGGTGGACGATGTCAGCATCATCGCCTCGGCACCCAAGCAGCACTTCGGTCTCTCGAAGGAGCCTATCTCATCGAGCGTTGTGAACCTCTCGCTCCTGGAGCGCGAGGGCATTACCTCTGTGAAGCAGTTGTCGGCGCTGATGCCTAACTTCTACCAGCCCGACTACGGCTCGCGTATGACCTCGTCAATCTATGTGCGCGGTTTCGGTGCGCGTATCGACCAGCCTGTGATTGGTATGATGGTCGATGGCGTTGCCTATATGAACAAGAACAACTACGATTTCGATATGTTCGATGTTGCTCGCGTGGAGTTGTTGCGTGGTCCGCAGAGTACGCTCTACGGCCGTAACACTATGGGCGGTCAGATGAACATCTACACCCTCTCGCCAATGCACTACGAGGGCGTGCGCGGTACGCTGGAGTACGGCTCGGGCGCGTCGGGTCGCGTCAAGGCGTCGTACTATGGTCGCAGCAAGAGCGGTAAGTTCGGCGTGGCGTTGAGCGGCTACCACAGCCGTGTGGAGGATGGTTTCTTCGATAACGCCTACGACGGCAGCGATGTCGATTGGGGTTCATCGAGCGGCGGCCGTCTGCGCCTTATCGGCAAGATGGGTCGAGGCTGGGAGATTGACAACACCGCTTCGTTCGGTTACAGTTACGAGGGCGGCTATGCTTATATGCTCTACGATGCCGAGAAGGATGTGGTGAACGATGTAAACTACAACGGCCCAGGCAACTATATGCGTTGCAACTTTAGCGACGGACTAGTGCTTTCGTATAAGAATGATGCGATAAAATTCACATCTACAACAAGTTATCAGTATATGCACGACAGGATGCGTATGGATAACGACCTCACAATGCTCTCATATTTCAACCTTACGCAGGAGCAGCGCGAGCACGCCTTTACCGAGGATTTGGTGGTGCGCTCGAACGATATGTCGCGCCGCTGGCAGTGGGTGACTGGTGCTTACGGCTTCTACAAGAAGAATAAGATGTACGCACCCGTCTATATCCTCGAGGATGGTATGAAGCAGTTGATTTTGGGCAATATGCCTGCGATGTTGCAGAATATGCTGACTTTTGATAGAGATGTGCTTGCCATTGAGAGTAACTTCACTCTGCCAACCTACGGCTTGGCTCTCTATCATGAGTCATCAATCAGCGCGGGCGAGCGTTGGCGCTTTACTGCGGGTTTGCGACTCGACTACGAAGCCGCGCGTATGGAGTACAACAACTTTGCGGAGTTGGGCTACAAGATGGATATGAGCTCGATGCGCCCAGGTATGTTGATTGAGGGAAAGATGAATGTGCCATTCCAGGGCGAGGAGAAACTCGACTTCCTTGAGTTGTTGCCAAAGTTCGCGGTGAACTATACAACTGGTAAGGGTGATTTGTACCTTACTGCTACACGCGGATATAAGGCGGGCGGTTTCAACACCCAAATCTTCTCTGACATCTTGCAGAGCAAGTTGAAGAATGCGCTGATGGCGGATGCGATGTCCTCTATGGGTCGCCCCTCGCAGCCCGAGGATTCGCCCTACGATGCTGCTTCGGTTACGACCTACAAGCCCGAGTATAGTTGGAATTATGAGTTCGGCGGTCACCTCCGCTTCCCCGAGGCGCGTGTAAATCTGGACTTCGCGCTCTTCTGGATTGAGTGCCGCGACCAGCAACTCACCGTCTTCCCCGAGGGTCAGACTACGGGTCGTATGATGTCGAATGCGGGTGCGTCGCGCAGCCGCGGTGTGGAGTTGTTGGCAGCGTGGGAGGCTACGAAAAACCTCTCTTTGTCAGCGGCTTATGGCTACACCAACGCCAAGTTCGTGGAGTTCAACGACGGCGTGAATGACTATTCGGGCAACTACCTCCCATACGCACCACAGCACACCTCATCGCTGATGGCGTCATACTCTATCCCAGTGAATGCGAAGTGGTTGGATGAAATTGCGCTCAACGCATCTTGGCAGGGCGCGGGCAACATCTACTGGAACGAGGCTAACGGTCTGGAGGTAGGCGAGGAGAAGAAGTGGGTTGAGTTCAAGCAGGATTTTTACTCTCTGCTCAACGCATCGGTGGAGTTGCGTAAGGGTGATTACTCACTCTCGTTGTGGGGCAAGAACCTCACCAACACCGACTTCTACACATTCTACTTTAAGTCGATGAATCGCAACTTTGTGAGCAAGGGCAAGCCAGTTCGTTTCGGCGCAACATTGAATTTTGCCTTTTAGCGAGCGGAAAACGATAATAAAAGCAGGGTTGTCGCAGTGATAATCCTGCTTTTTTTGTAACTTTGTCTAAACCAGAACAACTAAAACTATGAAACGACTTTATATTTTCCTGCTGGCACTTGTGGCGTTGGTTGGATGCGACAACCGCACCGAGGCCGAGAAGATTCTTGGCTATCAGGCCGACCCGATGTCCGACGAGGTGCTTATCATCGCCCATCGTGGCGATTGGCGCTCCGCTCCCGAGAACTCACTGCACGCCTTTCAGGCTTGCATCGATGCGGGTTACGATATGGTGGAGGTGGATGTGCGTAAGACGAGCGATGGTGTGCTGGTGGTGATGCACGACGAGACCGTAAATCGCACAACCGAGGGCGTGGGCAAGGTGTCGGAGATGACCGCCGCTCAAATCACATCGTTGCGCCTCAGAAACGCTTGCGGTCGCGTGACGGAGTATGATGAGTATGTGCCTACATTCGAGCAGGTGCTGACGCTCTGCAAGGATAAGGTGGTGATTCATCTTGACAAGGGTTATGAGTTGTTCCGCGAGGTCTATGCCCTCACCGAGAAGCACGGGATGACCAATCAGGTGATGTTCAAGACCTCCGTCCACCCATCGCGCTTCAAGCAGGAGTATCCCGACCTTATCGGCAAGGTCCCCTATGTGCCAGTGCTTGGCGTGGGCGGCAAGAACTCCAGCGCAGTGATTGAGGAGTGTCTGGAACTCAAGCCATTAGCCATCGAGTGTGTGATTGGTAAGGAGACGCCCGAACTGAAGGAGAATCTGCAACAGATGAAGGATGCGGGCGTGAAGATTTGTATCGGCTCGATGTGGGGCTCGGCTTGCGCGGGGCACGATGATGACCGCGCGGTGAAGAATGCCGATGCGGCGTGGGGCTGGATTTTGGAGCAGGGCGCAACGCAGATTATGACCGACCGCCCTTACGAATTATTGAACTACTTACAAGAACGAGATTTGCATAGATAACAAAAAAAGGCTACCGCAAAGGGTAGCCTTCTCTATTTCAGGAAAGAGCGTTTACTCCTTGGGAGGGAACAGAAGCATCAACGATGGGATGCCCGATGCCTCGTAAGAATCGACCTTCTCGTATGGGGCGGTGCGCTTGTGGTACTCGCCGTCGATGATGTTGCGGCTCTTGTCGCGGTTAGCCCAGCCCGTTGTGATGTTCTTGTAGAGGAACGGCAGGTACTGCGTCTGTCCGCAGTCATAGACCAGGATGGCCATATACTGCGCGAAGATAGCGGTGTAGATACCCTGCTCGATGCCGCGCTCAAATGGCAACAGACCATACTGCGCCGACATTGCGCCACAACTGTAATCAGCCGCCTTGATGGCGTTGTCGAGGTAGTGCTTGTCGCCGGTGTTCAGGTAAAGAAGCGCAGACGAGCCAATGAATGTAGCCTGGTTGTAGATATGCACCTTCCAGTCGGGACGACCCTCGCCGTGACGGCTGTCGGCGATGCGGCCAGTTCGTGGGTCAAAGAGGTTCTTCTCGCCCCACGCGTAAATCTCCTTCGCCATCTTCAGGTATGTCTCCTTGGTCTGGTAGAGTGGCTTGTCGCCCTCGGGCTCCTTGCGGTCGGCAGGCACATTGTTGTGAAGCATCATAGCGGCGCATACGGTTGGGAAGTTGATGCACGCCATCTTGCCGTGCGATGACTCGTTGGGCTTTGGGTTCTGGATAGGGTACCAGCGCCAGAACATACCGCCCTTCTTTGGGTCGTAAGAGCCGTTGTCGCCCACGATGTCAGAGCCATACCACACGCGGCTGAAACTATCCTCCGAGTAGCGCAGGTAGTCCTCGTCGCCGAAGAGTTCATAGCCACGAGCCAGCGAGATTGTCCACCACATAATGTCGTCGTAGATAAACCAGCCAGTATTCTCGTTGTTGTCGTGGAAGTTAAAGCCTGTGTAGTGCTTGCGGTTGCCGTTGTAAATCTTCTTCACAAGGTCGCGGTACTCCGCCGCGCGCTTCTTGTCACCCACCTTCTCGGCGAGCAGGCAGGCATCCATAGCCATATTCCAATACATAGGCTGGCACCAGATTGCCGCTGCGCCGTTGAAGCGGTCCTTGGCGCGTGCGTAGGTGTTGTCGTGCTTGTAGATGTACTTCTTCGAGTCGAGGAATACGCTGTTGAAGCCCTCGTAGGCAGCCCATACATCAGCAAGAGTGTATTGGTTATCAGTGGGTTGTGGGGCGGGTTGTTCGGTTGTTTTGTTTGCGTAGCAGAACGCTGCGGCGATGCAACAAAGTGTCACTGTCAGCACAATAATCTTCTTCATACAATCTTTGTTTTAAGGTTTTATAGTCCCAAAGATAGGAATAATTTACAAAAAAAAGCGCATATTTATTAAATAATATGCACTTTCCGTTTCGCCGTTAGAATTTGAAATACTCCTTGGCATTGTTGTAGGAGATGTTTTCCACCATCTGCCCGATGAAATCAATCTCGCTTGCTGGGAGCAGACCCGCCTCGATGTCGTTGCCAATGAGGTTGCAGAGTGTGCGGCGGAAGTACTCGTGGCGAGGGTAACTTAAGAAACTGCGCGAGTCGGTGAGCATACCCACAAAGCGGCTCAATAAACCAAGCAAAGAGAGGGCGTTCATCTGTCGTTCCATACCATCTTTCTGGTCGAGGAACCACCATCCCGAGCCGAACTGAATCTTGCCCGCAATCTCGCCATCCTGGAAGTTGCCTATCATCGTTGCCACCATCTCGTTATCGCGTGGATTGAGGTTGTAGAGGATGGTCTTTGTCAGTTTCCCCTGCTTGTCCAAGCGGTCGAGATACTTCGCCATATTCTTTGCCAAAGTGAAGTCGCCGATAGAGTCAAAACCTGTATCCACACCAATTGACGCCATCTTGCGCGAGTTGTTGTTGCGGATTACGCCGAAGTGGAACTGCTGTGTCCAGCTTGTCGCGTGGTCCATAATGCCGAACTCAACGAGCATAGCGCTCTTGTATTTTCTTATCTCCTCGTCGGTCAGCGGCGTGCCGCCATAGACCTTTGTGAAAATCTGCTCAATCTCATTTTGCGTGTAATCCTCGGCGTAGAACTCCTCGATGCCGTGGTCGCTCAGGCGGCAGCCCACGCTCTCGAAGTAGCGGTGGCGCACCAGCAGGGCGTCGATGAGGGTTGTGAACGAGCGAATCTCCACGCCCGACACCTCGGCAAGAAGGTCAATATAAGCCTTGAACGCCGCTGGGTTCTCCACAGCCATCGCCTTGTCGGGTCGCCAGGTGGGCAACACCTTGCACTCGAAGCCATCATCCTTGCACTTGATGTGGTGCTCCAACGAGTCCACAGGGTCATCCGTAGTGCATACCACCTCCACATTGTAACGGCGCATCAATCCGCGAGCCGAATACTCGGGCTGCTGGATGAGGGCGTTGCAGTGGTCGTAAATCTCTCGCGCCGTAGAGGGCTTGAGCAGGGTATCCACGCCAAAGGCGGTCTTAAGTTCGAGGTGAGTCCAGTGGTAGAGCGGGTTACGCATCGTGTAAGGAACGGTCTCCGCCCACTTCTCGAACTTCTCCCAGTCCGAAGCATCGCCCGTGCAGTAGCGCTCCGCCACACCATTGGTACGCATCGCGCGCCACTTGTAGTGGTCGCCGTCGAGCCATATCTCGGCTATCGAGCGGAAACGATGGTCGGCAGCCACCAGCGCGGGGTTGAGGTGGCAGTGGTAATCTATGATAGGCATTTTCGCGGCGTGGTCGTGGTAAAGACGCTCCGCCGTAGGGGTCTGTAAAAGGAAGTTTTCGTCATTAAATGTTTTCATCTCTCTCGCGTTTTAGTTCTTCTACAAATATACAATTTTCTTGCACAACATACGATAATTTTTCGTAATTTTGTTAGTGTAGGATGTATAACATAGCAAAATGAAGCATATCGTATTACTATTTAGCGCCTTGCTGCTGCTCGGTTGTGCGGGCGGGGCGCGCATTGAGCAGGAGTCATCATCGGCGACTCTCCGTAAGATTGACCGCCAGGCGGAGCGGATGAAGCGAAAAATACTCTCGGCGGAGAGCGTGGCGCTGCCCGCGGGCACGATTTACTATGTCTCGGCGGAGGGTGATGACGCTAACGACGGACTCTCGCCCGAGAGGCCTCTGCTCTCGATTGCGAAGGTCAATGCACTCAATTTGCAACCCGAGGATGGCGTGTTGTTCCGTCGCGGGGATTTGTGGCGCGGACAACTTTTGACGCAGAAGGGCGTCACCTACTCGGCATACGGCGAGGGCGAGAAACCACGCCTCTACGGCTCGCCCTGCGATGCGGCGGTGGAGGACAGATGGGTCGCTACCGACACGCCCAATGTCTATATGTACGATATGGAGTTGGCGGATGATGTCGGGACGCTGGTATTTAATCACGGCGAGGCGAATGCGATAAAGATTTTGAAGGTCTATCACGCCGACGGCACAACCACAAATGTCTATACGGGCGAGCCCTTTGCGGGCGGATGTGACCTGAAGCGAGACCTCGATTTCTTCCACGACTACCGCGATGAAAAACGCCTCTACCTCTGCTCAACCGAGGGAAACCCTGCCGAGCGCTTTGCCTCAATTGAGATGAATGTGCGAGGCTGCGTGATTACGGCGGTGGATAATGTCCACATCGACAACCTCTGCATCAAGTATGGCGGCTCGCACGGCATCGGCTCGGGCACAACGAAGGGTCTGACCGTCACAAACTGCGAGATTGGCTGGATTGGCGGCTCTATGCTTATGCCCGCTCCGCCCGAGGGTGGACGCGATGCGCGTTACGGCAACGGCATTGAGATTTATGGCGGCTGCGACCACTTCGAGGTGCGCGACTGCTACATCTACCAGTGCTACGATGCGGGCATAACCAACCAAAATCAGGATGCGGTGAGCGACTCTTCGCGCACGATGCGTAATGTGACCTACGCCAACAACCTTGTGGAGCGCTGCGAGATGTCAATCGAATACTACCTCGGCGCGCAGAATATGCCGACCGAGAGTTATATGCAGAACATCCTCTTCGAGGGCAACATCTTGCGTTGGGCGGGTTACGGCTGGGGCGACCAGCACCCCGAGCCAGCATGGGGCGCGCACCTGAAGTCGTGGTGGATGCACTACAACAAGGCGGAGAACTTCATCATCCGCAACAACATCTTCGACCGTAGCGACGCCAACCTCGTAAATGTGGTGGCGGGCGATGCCGAGTGGCTGCCCGAGATGGCTGGCAACACCTATGTCCAGTACCTCGGCGCCGATGGCGGACGCATCGGTCAGCCCTGGGCAGACTATAAGTTCGATGATGAGTTCCCCAAGGTGGTGGAGCAGGTGTTGG
Source organism: Alistipes sp. (assembly GCA_017555805.1). GTDB lineage: Bacteria > Bacteroidota > Bacteroidia > Bacteroidales > Rikenellaceae > Alistipes. The sequence continues at coordinate 22,474 of JAFZFR010000015.1, forward strand.
GTGAAAAGGATATTAATATTACATTTATCAAGCAGTAGATATGAAGCGTATAGCGTTGTTAATTAGTGCGTTGATGGTGGTGGGCATTGCCTCTGCCCAGCGCATCGAAAAGGAGTCATCATCGGCTACTCTGCATAAGATTGACCGTCAGGCGGAGCAGATGAAGCGAAAAATTCTCTCCTCAAAGACCGAGGTTAAGCCCGCTGGCACGATTTACTATGTCTCGGCGGAGGGAGATGATGCAAACGATGGACTCTCGCCCGAAAAACCTCTGCGTACGCTTGAGAAGGTTAATGCGTTGGAGTTGCGCCCTGCGGATGGAGTGATGTTTCGCCGAGGCGATATGTGGCGCGGGTATGTCAATACGCGCGAGGGTGTGACCTACTCGGCGTATGGTCGTGGCGAGAAGCCTCGCATCTATGGCTCGCCCTGCGATGCGGCGGTGGAGGGCAAGTGGGTTGCAACCGACACGCCAAATGTCTATATGTACGATGCGGAACTCCCCGATGATATTGGTACGCTGGTCTTTAACCACGGCGAGGCGGGATGCGCCTACAAGGTGATGATGGAGAAAAAGAGCGGCAAGCCCTCGCTGCACATCGCAACGCGCGAGGTCTTTGAGAGTTACCGCGACCTTAAGCGCGACCTTGATATGTATCACGACTACCGCGGCACACGACGCCTCTACCTCTGCTCCACCGAGGGAAACCCCGCGGAGCGCTTCGCATCTATTGAGTTGTTACCACGAAGCAATATCTTCCGCGTGGTGGACGATGTTACGATTGACAACATCTGCCTGAAGTATTGCGGTGCACACGCAATCGGTGCGGGCACTACGAAGGGGCTCACCGTAACGAACTGCGAACTTGGCTGGATTGGCGGCTCTATCCAGTTTGAGCACGCCGAGGGCATCCCCACGCGCTACGGCAATGCGATTGAAATCTATGGCGGATGCGAGGATTTTACCATCGACAACTGCTATGTATATCAGGTATATGATGCGGCATTAACCCATCAGCATCAGGGAGATACGAAGCACTTGCTTGTGATGAAGCGTGTGCGCTACACCAACTGCCTGGTGGAGGATTGCGTCTATGCCATCGAGTATTTCCTGGGTCGCGAGGATACTATCAAGGAACACTATATGCTCGATGTCCTCTTTGAAAACAACATCCTGCGCCGCGCTGGTATGGGGTGGGGTAGTCAGCGCCCCAATGTTGAGACGCCCGCCATCATAAAGTCGTGGTCGCACCACAACAACCGCGCCTTTAACTATGTTATTCGCGGCAACATCTTCGACCGCAGCACCTACGACCTTTTGAACATTGCCTACCGCGACCCATACTCTGCACCCGTTATGGAGGGTAACACCTATATCCAATACCTCGGCGCTGACGGCGGACATCTGGGGCAGGATAGAAAATTTTATCACTTCGACGATAGTTTCCCCGCAGTGATGGAGCGCATTTTTGGCGAGCGCAAGGGAAAATATATCTTCATCGAGCGTTAGGAATTGCGAAATTTTTGTATCTTTACAACCTAATTAATTAAAAACAGAAACATTATGGAATTTGAAGGCGTAGTTCATAAGATATTGCCCGCAACGGGTGGTACATCTGCTCGTGGCGAGTGGAAGAAGCAGGAGGTAATCTTTGAGATACCAAGCGAGTTTTCACGCAAGGTGTGCGTGGTATTCTTCAACAAGGAGAGCGATGTGGCTCGTTTGAAGGAGGGCGGCACCTACATCGTATCATTCAACATCGAGTCACGCGAGTTTAATGGTCGCTGGTACACTGATGTTCGTGCTTGGCGCGTACAGCCAAAGCAGGAGGAGGCTCCAGTGCCACCAGCAATGCCAGATATGCCACCATTTGGCGAGGAGCCGGCGTATGCGGCGCCAGCGGCGGAGGTGGATGACCTTCCATTCTAAAGGAGGAATTGCCTAAAAACTCTTTTTATACAATTCCTTAAGGTATATAAGTATAAAGGCTACCCGATGGGTAGTCTTTTTTTTGTCTTTGCGAGTATGATTATCTTCGTGGGCAGCGGGGGTGACGCGCAAAGCGAGTTACGCCCACGAAGATACAGGCGTAACGCCTGTTTTTCCTTTTCTTTGTCGCGCGATATTTCTTTTCGCATGCGAAGCGCACCCCACACCAACAAAAAATAGACCACCCCGTGGGGCGGTCTATCTCTTATCACGAATGTGAAATTACTTCTTTGGGGTAATCTTGAATGCGAAGCCACCACCTGCTGCCATCCACACCTTAATCTTGGCTGTGTTGTCAGCGCTCTGCTTCTCTACGCGGAAGTCGCGTGCCAAAACATGTGACTCGTAACCATCCACATACTTCTCAACATCGTATGCGCCCTCTGGCAAGAACGAGAGATCAACAGTCACATAGCGACCATCCCAGTTGGTCATACCGCCCACATACCAAGCGTCATCCTTGCGGCGTGCCATCACAGCATACTCGCCAACCTTACCGTCCAACGCTACTGTCTCATCCCATACTGTTGGGATAGCGGCGATGAACTCGGTGCTCACTGGCTCCTTCTCGTAGTTGCAAGGAGAGTCGCAAAGCATATTGAATGGAGACTCGAAGATTACATACATTGCGAACTGACGGCAACGAGTACCCTGGCTCATAGGCTCGTGGTAGCTCTCGCGGTAAGTTGTCTTTGTACCGTTGAGCATAGCGCCCTGTGTGTAGTCCATAGGACCAGCCACCATACGGATGAAAGGAATCTGAACATCGTAAGTCACCTGATCCAACTCAAGACCCGACCACTTCATCTGCTCCAAGCCGTTCACACCCTCGTAGTTCACTACATTAGGATACTTTCTTGACAAACCGCAAGGCTTGTAAGCACCGTGGAAATCAACCATCAACTGATACTTCGCTGCGGTTGCTGCTGCGCGCTCGTAGAAATTAACCATATCCTGGTCGTCGCGGTCCATAAAGTCAATCTTGAAGCCCTTGACGCCCATCTCGGCATAGTGCTTAAAGAGGTTCTCCATATCTCGGTTCACAGCCCAGTAGCCACCCCAGAGAACGATACCTACGCCACGCTCCTTACCATAGTCGATGAGGTGCTTGAGGTCAATCTCTGGCACTACCTGCATCATATCTGCTGCGAGGTTCACGCTCCAACCCTCATCCAGGATTACATACTCGATGCCGTTAGCAGCAGCGAAGTCGATGTAATACTCATAAGTGCGGTTGTTCACACCTGGCTTGAAGTCCTGACCATAAAGACCCCAGTTGTTCCACCAGTCCCAAGCAACCTTACCTGGCTTAATCCAAGATGTGTCGCCGATTACATTAGGATGGCTCAAACGGAATACCATATCGTTGTTCAGGAGCTCGAAGTCGTTGCGAGCGATGTTGCAGATTCGCCAAGGGAATGTGCGTGCGCCGTTCAACTCTGCGATGTAAGGCTTGCGAGTCTGAACCAGACCCTGCAACATATTGTGTCCGCCCTGCTCAACCTTGTCAGGTACAGTAGCGAAGTGGCTCTCCAAAGAGGTGTTGTTGTCGCTGTTGTAGAGGTACAAACCTGGGTAGTTCACAAGGTCAGTCTCGGTGATGCAGACCTTCTTGTCGCCCAAATCAACCAACACTGGCAAGTACATCAGGCGGTTGTTACCCATCTTTGTCATAGGCTCGATGAAGTAAGGACCCTCGAATGAGTTGAAGTACTGCTGCTCAAATGACTTCTTCTGGTTAGAGCGAACATAAGAGCAATATACATTGTTGTCCTTCTCGAATGAGAACTCTGCAACCTCGTTCTTCACTGTGTAGTCGCCCTTGCGGGTTGTTGTGAAGCGGTAAGCAGCAGCCTCGTTGTAGGCGCGGAACTCGATGCCGTAGTTGCCAACGAACGAGAGTGTGAGTGTAGAGCACTGGTCAGTAACCTCGCTCTTCTTATACACAGGCGCTGCGATAACCTCGTCAATCTTGCCTGTTGTAGCCTTGCGGAGGCGTGGGTTCTCGCCCCAAACCTCTGTCTCGCCAATCTGCATAGCGACCTTCGAAGGTGAGATGATAGTCTCGCCGTCGAGCTCTACGCTCCAGCGTACATCCTTGTCGATAGTAACGGTCAATTTGAGCTTGCCGTCAGGCGATGTGATGCTCTTAACGGTTGGCTTTGCCTCTGCCACGAACATAGCGCAGAGAGCAACCAATGTGAATAGTAGTTTTTTCATATTAATGGAAATTAATTAGTAAATTCGGCCATATAAATCACCCAAAGGTACGAATATTTTTCGGAACTTGGCAAATTATTCCTATCTTTGATAAGAAATAGAGCAAAACAGTGGAGTTATGAGAAGAAAAATTAAGATATTCATCCTTGCAGCGACCCTGCTCGTGGCGTTTGGCGGCGGTGTGTCGTGCCAGAGAGTCAAGGAGTTGTTCTCAAAGGAGGAGCACCTTGTGGGTGGCTACTCCGAAATGCGTAAGCCTACGGCGGAGGAGTTGGCTCTCTTTGAGAGGGCGACGGCGACGCTCGTGGGGGCGGAGTACAAGCCTATGAGCGTGGCGACGCAGATTGTGGCGGGCGTGAACTACCGCTTTCTCTGCAAGGCGCGCAAGGTGGACGATGCGGGCAAACGAGGCAAACGCTTCTATGCCGTCATCGTGGTGCACAAGCCTCTGGTAGGTCAGGGCGAGGAGCGCATCCTCTCAATCGAAAAGGGTAAGAAGTGATGCAGAACAGCGAGGTCATAGCACTCTTTCGCAACTATATCACCGCCGAGAAGCGATATTCGCCTCTGACGGTGCGAAACTATATGCGCGATGTCGGGGAGTTTATGGCGTGGGGCGTAGAGAGCGGCGAGGAGTTTTCCCTCGCAACCGCCCGCAGCGAGGATATACGCGCCTACATAATGCACCTCTCGGACGAGAAGCGTGTGAAGGGCGGCCGACCCACCACGCAGCCCCGCTTGAGCCCCGCCTCGATTAACCGCGCGGTGTCGTCACTGCGTACACTATATAAATATCTGCGTCGCGAGGGTGTTGTCGAGAAGGATATTTTCGCACCAGTCTCGGCGCTAAAGACCAAGCAGCGCCTGCCCAAGTATGTTTCGGAGGAGGGTATGGTCAAGGTGGTCGATTATGTATTCCGCGCACTGGAGTCGGAGGAGTATATCGAGCGGCGCGATGCTATGATGGTGCTGATGTTCTATGCTTGTGGATTGCGCCTTGCCGAACTCATCGCAATCGACACCGACCACTTCGGCAATGATTACCGCACACTGCGCGTGAGGGGTAAGGGCGACAAAGAGCGCGAGATTCCCATCGTTGAGCGACTGCGTCGGGAGATAAAGCGATATGTAGAGCAACTTTTTGTCCAAAATATTTGCAAAAGTCAGGAAAAAGCACTATTTTTATCAAAGCAAGGAGAACGGGTTTCTCGCATCGAGGTACAACGCAGTGTGGCACGCCTTCTGCTGGAGTGTGGAGTGCAGGGCAAGCGTTCGCCCCATGTGTTGCGACACACTTTTGCTACCCATCTTTTGAACGAAGGGGCTGACCTTCGCGAGATACAGGAGTTGATGGGTCACAGTTCATTGAGTGCCACGCAGGTCTATACCCACAGCAACATCGCCCAGTTGCAACGCATCTACGATGCGGCTCACCCACGCTCGGGAGGCGCATGCAGGGCAGAGGATGTGAAGCGGGAGTAGCGGGAGCGAGGAAGTACAATGAGAATCGCACTACTGCCTTCGGGCAGAGCGTATATATAATGTTTAACTTAAAATTTTAGGCTATGAATGTACAGATCCAGTCAGTGAAATTCGACGCCAGTCAGAAGTTGATCGAATTCATCGAGAAGAAATTAGCCAAGTTGGACCGTGTAGCCGAGCAGGCAACGGCAGTTGATGTTGTGTTGAAACTTGAAAAGGATGACGAGGCAGGCAACAAAATCGTAGTGATTACGCTTCGTATGCCAGGTGGTGACATCCGTGTTGAGGAGCAGGCTCGCACATTCGAGGAGGCAATTGACAATGCAAAGGATGTTTTGAAGCGACAGATTGAGCGTCGCAAGGATAAATAGAGTAGCGCCCGTTTCGGGTAGTTATAGTAAAGAAGAGGTTGTCCATGGACAACCTCTTTTCTTTTGTGGTAATGTCTTGTCTTTGAGTGGGATATTATCTTCGTGGGCGGGCGGGGGTGACGCGCAAAGCGCGTTACGCCCACGAAGATACAGCCGCGCGGCAGAATATTAGGCGCAATGGAGTAAAATTACTCCCTTACCACCTCGAAAATATCCTTTCTGTTCCACTCCATCCAGTAGTTGATAGCCAGTTCGCGCACCTTGTCCCAGTAGCCTTTGGTGCTGCCGTAGCGCGCGACGGCGCTCTGCAACTCCTTAATCATAAGTTCCTCGCGGTCAGGTTTCAGGCGCAGTCGCAGGCGACCCTCTGACGAGAAGAACTCCGCCTCGGCGCAGGGGATGTGGGGGTGCGTCACCTCGATAAGCCCGTGGCCGAGAGTCGCCTCGGTTGCCACCTGCAAGCCGTCGTTCAGACAACTTATTGGCGGCGTGCTACCCGCATAGGAGATGATGTGCAGCGAGCCCTGCTCCGCGCCGAGTAACTCGCGCGCCCAGAGCCCCATCTTCACGCCCAGCATCGTGTAGAGACCTATGTGTCCGTGCAACTCGCACGCAAGGGTGGTGTAGCGCCACTCGCTCTCGCCGTAGCGCTCGATTGTTTCGGGCATAATGGCGGCTATGTCGCTGTTGTAGAGTCGCTTGTCGAGGGGGAAATGGTTGAAAATGTGGTTGTGGTGTATCATAAGTTGTTAAAAGTTAAACTTCACTCCCGTGAAAAATGTCGTGCCGGTCATAGGGTAGCCGGCATTAATCTCATACTTTTGGTTGAGGATATTCTCCACGCGCCCGTAGATACGCAGACGAGGTGTCGCGCTGAACTCGAGGTTGGCGTTCCAGAGCAGGAACTCCTCCTTCGTTGTGGGCGAAAGTTGGGTGATGAGTGAGTTTATGTATTGCAGGTCGCTGCTTAACTCCCAACGCTTCAAGGCGTAGGATGTGCTAGCGCATAACTTATGCTTGGGTGCGCCAATGACATCGTAGCGCATATTTAGGTAACTGTAATTGGCATTCACGCGCCACGACTTGGTGACCATCCACGCCGCCTGCAACTCCACGCCCCAGTTTTCTACCTTTCCCGAATTGACATTCTTCTTGCGACCATCTACGGGCAGGGTCTGGATGATGTTCTTGCCGTCGATGTAGAAGATGCTCGCCTGATAGGTGAGGCGACCATCCAGCAGGCGCTGGTTGAGCGAGATTTCATAGTTGATGATGCTCTCGGGTTTAAGGTCGGGGTTCTGCGGTGGGAACATATACATCTCGCGAATTGTAGGGAAGCGGAAACCCTTGCTCACCGACGCCTTCAACTGCGCGTTGTGTGGCAGCGCATAGGCGATACCCGCCTGTGGTACCCATTCGCGACCGATGTGCGAGTTGTAGTCAAGGCGCAAGCCTGCGTTGAGCGTAAGGCGTTGAGTGATATTCTGTTGCGTGAAGATGTAGCCCGCTATCTGGTGCAGGTGCTTATCGGCAGTCACGCTCTCCGTTCCGTCCGAGAGGTACTTGTTCCACGCCTTGCCACCGAAGCGCTGATACTCAACGCCGATAGCGGTGCGGTTGCTCTCGATGAGCGTGAATGTCTGGTGCCACATCGCGCCGAAGGTGTTGTCGCGCGAGTTGAAGCGGTAGTCCAGCGGCTGTGCCGAGGGCGAGTAGCCATCGTTTATGCGGTGGCGACCGCCGTTGTAGAATATGTTTACCGCGCCCGAGGTGCGCTCGTAGGCGTTGCGGAGCGAGAGCGAGGTGCTGTATCGCAGTATGCGCGAGTCGTTATCAAGGATTGGAGAGGTTACGGAGCCAGGGTTTGAGGCGTTGAAGTGCGTCACCTGACCCGATGCCGTAAGCATCCAGTGAGGGTTGAACTCATATCCCAACTTGAGGTTTCCGCCCAACTGATCGAAACCCATATCGGCACGATGGCCATCTGTGCGGTTGTATGTAGCGCCCGCCGCCGAGGTGAACTTACCTCGCTTGAAGCGGTTTGTGATGGCGGTCTGCAAGGTGTTGTGCGAGCCGTAACCCACCTCAATATGGTCCTCGACGCCATCTTGTTGCATCTTGCGTGTGGTGATGTTAATCACGCCACCCATAGCGCTTGAGCCCCACATCACCGAGTTTGGTCCGCTCGCCACCTCTACGCTCTCGGTCATCATCGAGTGGAAGGTGTCGGCAAGGGGATGACCCATCAAGCCCATATATTGTGGTACGCCATCGACGGTAACGAGCATCGCGGTTGTCGGCGCACCGCCAATGCCACGCATCGACATAGTGCCCGAAGCGCCCGTCGAGACGCCATAACCCATCACACCGCGCGAGGTGATAAAGAGTCCTGGTACTTGTTGTGTGAGTGAAGGGATGATTGAGGCATTATGCTGACGCTCAATATCTTGTGCGGATATTTTGTGCGTTGCGGTGAGCACCGCGCGGGCGTCACCTTGCAGGCTGTGGGCGGCAACCACCACCTCGCCAATCTTCGCCTCAAGTTTCAGTGAGTCGTTCTCGATAGTCTGCGCCCAAACGCACAACGGCATAAGCGCGACGGCAAATAAAAGATGGAATTTTCTCATAATTTTGGGGATGTTTCGCTCTGCTCTTTCAAATCGTGTGCCAAAATATAAGAAATGAGGCTGCACAACTTTCCCGTCAGCAGCCCCATTCAAAAAAATTCCGATTACAGATTACGCAATGTATATTGAATCATCTTTATGCGGATGTTGTACGCATAGTGAGGATACATCGAGTGGTTCTGGTCGGGGTAAATCATCATATCGTACTGCTTGCCAGCGCGGTTTAGCGCGTGGCACATCTCCATAGTGTTCTGCACATGGACATTGTCATCTGCCGTGCCGTGCATAATCAGCAGCGATGTGCGGTCGTGCAACTTATCGGCAAAATTGATAGGTGAGTTATCGTCATATCCCTTTGGGTTGTCCTGTGGCAGGTCGTTGTAAATCTCGGTGTAAATCGTGTCGTAGTAACGCCAAGAGGTCACTGGCGCAACGGCAATAGCCATCTTGAATAAACCCTCGCCCTTGAGTGAGCAACCCAGAGCCATAAAGCCACCGAATGACCAGCCGTAGATACCGATGCGGTCAGCGTCCACCCAACTCTGCGATGCGAGGTGGCGGGCAAACGAAATCTGGTCCTCGACCTCCAGCGCGCCGAGGTTGCCGTAGGTGCACTTCTTGAACTTCTCGCCCATAAAACCAGTACCGCGACCATCTACGCACGCCACGATGTAGCCGTTGCCGACCATCACGCTCTCCCAGCCCATACCGAAACTGTCGCTAACCGACTGTGAGCCAGGTCCAGAGTACTGCGTAAGGAGCACTGGGTACTTCTTCGCTGGGTCAAAGTCCACGGGCTTGATGATGTATGCGTTGAGGTTGTCGCCACGCTCTGTCGTGAATGTGAAAAACTCCTTCTTTGGAAGGCTCTTGAGTTTCTCGTTGAGTTCGGTGTTATCAACCAGTGTGCGGATAAGTTCGCCCTTGCCGTTGCGGAGTTCCACGAGGCGACCCTGCGAAGCCGATGAGAATGTCGAGATGTAGTACTTCATTCCCTTGCTTGGCGAGATTGAGTATGTGCCGTCCAACTCTGTCAGGCGGGTCTTTTTCTTACCCTTGTAGTCGATTGAGTAGAGGTTGCGGCGGATAGGAGATGTCTCGGTTGAGATGTAATAAATCTGCTTGTCGGTAGTCTCCACCACGCTTGTCACCTGCCACTCGCCCGATGTGATTGGGCGCACCAGACCCTTCTCTACAGAGTAGAGGTAGAGGTGATTCCATCCCGTTGCAGTCTCGTTCTGCACAAGGAAGCGGTCCTCGTCGATGAAGCGGATGATATCCAGCGATGGGCGCTCAACATAGGTTGGCGACTGCTCGTCGTAGATAACCTTCTGTGTGCCATCCTTGCGGCAGAGCACAATCTCGAGGTGGTTCTGCTTGCGGTTTATGCGGAAGAAGTAGAGTTCGCCCGCAGGTGTCCACTCGATAAATGGCACATACTGGTCGCTCTCTGCGCCCACATCCACCTTACTCTTTGTGCCCGAGGCGATGTCATAGAGCCACAACTCAACCTTCGAGTTTGCGTCGCCCGCCTTTGGGTACTTGAATGTGTAAGGCTTGTTGTAGAGTTTGCCATCGAAGCGCATCATCTCGAACATAGGCACCTCGCTCTCGTCGAAGCGAAGGTATGCAATCTGCTTTGAGTCAGGCGAGAAGGCGTAAGCCTTTGTGAAACCATACTCCTCTTCATATACCCAATCGGCTGTGCCGTTGATTACCTTGTTCCACTCGCCGTCGGTGGTGATAGCCGTTGCTGGCTTGCCCAACTCACCCACGAAGAGGTTGTTGTCCTGCGCGTATGCCACCCACTTTGAGTCGGGTGAGAGCGAGAGGTCGCGCACATTCTTCAGCTCCGCTACGCTTGCCTTGTCCTCAAGGCGCACGATAGAGTAGTCGGCATAGGCCGAGTGGCGATATACCTCGCGGTAGTTGTTGCCCAGGATTACCATGTCCTCATCGGGCGAGAATGCGTACGAGGCGAAACGGCCTGTGTAGAGCGTGTCGCACTGCGACTCGTCGGCGTAGGCGTGGCGGATGACCGAACCACCCTTGCTTACGGTGTAGTGCTCGCCATCGTTCATCGAGAGGAGTCCGTAAACACCTCGGTTGAGGCGTGTCACTGCCGAAAGTTCCTCGTAGGTCTTCTGTGCGAAGGTGTTGTTTATGGTGAGCAGCAATACTGCTACTGACGCTAATATCCAAGAAGTGTTTTTCATCGTCGTAATGTCAATTAAATGTCGTCAATGTTATACTCATAACCCAGGCGCTTACCCGTAGTGAACTTCGAGTTGTCCATCTTGGTGTTGAACTGATCGACGGTCACTCGCTTGTTGAGTTCGTACGGTGGCATCAGCGGGTCGAAGTTGATTGCGTAGTTGATTGCGGTCTCCATAATCTCGATAAGAGCCTCGCGCGTAATCTTCTGGTTGCCGAACTCGGCTGGGCGGAGGATTGACTGGCGCTTGCCCTCGACGAAGTAGCACTTCTCGCGGTTGATGAAGATGCGACCAATCAAGTAACCCTCGTCGGCGCTACGGTTGAACTTGAACGAGTCCGAAAGGAAGTTGTAGATGTCAATCACACCGCAGTATGAGTTGTCGCGCTCCTCCTTCACATAGTCGTTCTGCCACAGCGGGTGCTGCGAGTCAAACTCGAAGATGTCGGTGTGCATACGGAAGATGAGAAGGTCGCTTGCAATCTGCAATTGCGCCTCGAACTTTCCGCGGTCGCGGTACTCAATTCTCACGCGCTTGTCGAGCTTGCCGTCCAGGTCGTCATCGAGTTCCGATGCAATCTCAAAGAGGACATCCTTCAACTCGTTGAATGTGGTGAAGGCGTTGTCGAAAATGTGCTGCTTGAGCGTCGATTTGTTGATAATCGATGCGAGGATTTTCTCGCGTAAAGGGCTTTTATCCATAGTGTTAATTATTTTATTCTAATCTGCTGACCCGTAGTGAGTGTAGCGCTTGGCTTCAGGCGGTTAATTGTTGCGAGGCGCTTCTGGCGGATACCGTAGAGTTGAGAGATTGATGTCAGTGTCTCACCCTCGCTCACCGTATGGTGGCGCTCCTCGCCGAACCACTTTGGCTGCTTGCGCTCGATGTAAATCATCTCGCCCGCGATAGGGTCGGCGGTGCTTGTGAGGCTGATTTCGTTGTAGCGGCGCAACTGGCGTACGGGTATCACAAATGCCTCGGCAATGGCGTCGAAACTGTCGCCGTTGCGTGCAATGAGGAAACTGGTCTTATTGTTGGTATAGACGCTGTAACCCTTGTAGGTGCGCTCCGATACGCGGAAGTCGTTAGGATCAACCGTCGCCTGATGGGTAGCGGGGCTTGTGACGCTGCTGCCCTCGGCGAAATCCTCGGTGATGCCCTCCTCGCCGCGGTGGCGTGAGGCATAGAGTTTGTCGCCTCCCTCCTTGTCGAACAGGTGCAGGTCGTTATCCTCGATGAGTTTGATTAGTCGCTGGGCATAGTCCGCCGCAGTGGCATAGCCAGCCGCCTTCAGTCCGTGAGCCCAACTCTTGTAGTCGTCGGCGTCGTAGGCGAAGCACTTGTCGTAGCGGGGTGACTTATCCAGAAACTCGGCGTGGTCGAGGTAGGAGTCCTCCACCGAGTCGTAGGCGCGGAAGCACTCGTTGGGCGCATCGTCGGTGTGATATACCGTAGCGCCTTTCCAGTCTTTCTTGCACTTGATGCCGAAGTGGTTGTTCGACTTGCGTGCCAGCGTGCTGTTGCCGCTATCCGACTCCAGGATGCCCTGCGCGAGGGTGATGCTGGCGGGGATGCCGTAGCGCTCCATATGGTCGATGGCGATGTGTTTGTATCGCGCGATGTACTCCTCTTTGGTCTGTCGGGTCTGCGCCGATGCGTCGAGCGAGCCCGCCATAAGCGATAAAATCGCTATGATTATTGAGTTTATGGAAAATTTTTGTATCTTTGTCATAAGTCCAATGTAATGCTCAAAGGCAAAGATAACTTATTTTATAATAATAACAAACAAAAAACTGCGCTATGTAGGGGCTTGGAGTCCATTTAGGCAAAAAAGTTCACCTGCGAAGGCAGCGAGTGGGATGCTATGAAATCATTGTATATTGTAACCCCCGTCAAGGACTCCATCGACTCGACACTCGAAACGGTGAAGGCGATAACCAGTTCCGACATCAAGGTGCCCTACACCTACACCATCTATAACGACTTCTCAACGCCCGAGAATACGGCTCTGCTGGAGAAGTATGCCGAGGAGTTGGGTTTCAACCTTGTCAATATCGCCGACCTGACGGACCATCCATCGCCCAACTATCTGCTTGTGTTGCAGCGTTGTCGCAAGATTGCCATCGAGCAGGATGCGGGATTTTTGCTTGTCGAGAGTGATGTGGTCGTCGATAAGGATACCTTGCAGGGTCTTTTCGACGGAGCGCAGGAGCGTGAGGATTGCGCTATCGCGGCGTCGGTTACGGTGGATGATGAGGGCGCGATAAACTACCCTTATGAGTATGCTCGCGGCACCGAGGGTCAGTGCTATGCGGTGAAGAAGCATTGCAGTTTCTGCTGCTCGCTTTTGACTCCAGAGTTCCTCGCAAAGATGGATTTTGATGCGCTCGACCCAACGAAGCATTGGTACGATGTGCAGATTTCACACGAGGCGCTCAACCTCGGTTTTAAGAACTATCTCTTTACAAATCTGCCAGTTATACATCGCCCACACCAGAGCCGTCCGTGGAAGCAACTTAAATATAAGAACCCGCTGAAGTACTATTGGATTAAGTTTACAAAGGGTTTTGATAAGATTTAACCTCCCTACAATGAGCGTAACGCAACCCAAATTTTCCATCATAGTTTGCTCGGTAAAGCCCGAGATGGCGAAGGCTTTGAGTGATAACATCCGCTCGACCATAGGCGTTGAGTATGAGATGATTATCTTCGACAACCGCCAGGCGGGCAAGGGTATCTGCGCGGTCTATAACGAGTGCGCCGAGCGTGCCGCGGGCGAGTATCTGTTGTTCGTTCACGAGGATGTGGCGTTCCACACCGAGGGGTGGGGCAGAGTTATCGGTGAGAAGTTGAGCGAGCGCTCGTGCGGTGTGATTGGCTTTGCGGGCTCGGCGGCGAAATATGGCTACGACTACGGCTGGCAGGGCGTGAAACATTTTACCCACAAAAACTATATCATCGGTTGCAAGCATAAGGGCGGCAAGGTGCGCCAATCGGCTCATACGCAAGATTTTATGCCTGTAGTCTGCCTGGATGGAATGTGCCTCTTTGTGCGTAAGGAAGTGTGGGCAGAGTGCCGATTTGATGACGATATTTTCCGCGGTTTTCACTCTTACGATACCGATTTCACAACTCACACACATTCGGTTGGTTACACCAACTATGTCTGCCATAGCGTGCGCTTCGAGCACTTTTCGCTCGGCAGTTTCTCGGTGGCGTGGTATGAGAGTGTGAAACTATACCTTGCGAAGTGGGGTGTGTCGCTACCGATGCGTGCCGAGGGCGTTAGTGAGGCGGAGGTGAGGCGCTATGCAGTGGCGAGTGAGGCTATCGCGCTCAAACGATTGATTAAGGCAAGAATTTTAGATAAGCAGGAGGCACGCAGCAGGGTGCTGGGGTTTGCGAAGCGACACCCGTTGAGCATCCTCTCTGTCGGCTTGATTGCAAAGTATATATCCAAGTATGCAAAAGTGTAAAGTAAAGGTCGTTGTACCTGTATATAAGGAGCGTCTGGAGGGTCGCGAACTGCTCTCGCTGAAGAATAATGCGGAGAAACTTGCGCGTTATCCCCACATCATCCTTGCGCCCGAGGGGCTTAATGTGGATGCCGTTGTCGCCGAGGTGCCAGGCGCGGAGGTTGTGCGCGTGTCGGGCGAGTGGCTCGGCAAGAATGGCGTTGCGGGATATAACCAGATGATGCTCTCGAAGAGTTTTTACGAGTTGTTCACCGATACCGACTATATCCTTATCTGTCAGAGTGATGCGTGGGTGTTCAGCGACCGACTGGAGGAGTGGTGTGACCGCGGATATGACTATATAGGTGCCCCCTGGCCAAAGCGCCGAGTATATAGCCTGCCAATCGTGCGCCAGTGGCTGTGGCTGCGTCGTAAATTGTTCGGCAGCGAGCGCATCTTGCGTCAGGACTACTTCAAACGAGTGGGAAATGGTGGATTCTCGTTGCGCCGCATAGACTCTTTCATTGCCGCGTGTGACCGCTACGCCAACCGCATCGAGGAGTTCAAGCAGGGCAAGGGCATTGTCTATAACGAGGATTGGTTCTGGGCGCTTGTCCCCAGGGAGTTCCGCTACCCCTCATTCGACGAGGCGCTCGGCTTCTCATTCGACTCCCACCCCGAACTCTGCTTCCGTTTAGCCGAGGGTGTTCTTCCTTTCGGTTGTCATGGTTGGTATAAGAGGCGTAATATTGAGTTTTGGTCGCCGATTATAGAGAGATAGTCAGGCTTTAGCCTGCATCTTTGGAGGCGCATCAAAGGGAATGAAAAACAGGCGTTACGCCTGCCCCAGCCACGGAAGATGAATAGGGAACGCAAAGAGTAATAAAAAAATGGTGCCTATCCTCTTGGATAGACACCATTTCTATTTTTGTTTCGGGGGATTACTCCTCCTGCGTCTGCTCTGTTGTAGGTGCAATCTTCTTCAATGCCTCGCGCATCTTGTCGCATACGCGGCTCTCGATGTTGCGCTCCATTGTAAGAATCATACTGCAGATGGCCTTCGCTGATGAACCACCGTGACCAATCATCACAGGCGCGTTGATACCGATAACGATTGTACCACCCACGCTCTCGTAATTCATAGCATTCCAGAAGTTCTGGTGCCAGTACAACTTGCCGCAGATAGGCTCCAGCACTGGGCGGAGCAACTTGAGCAACCAAGGCTTAAATGGGTTCAAGCGGTCGTTGATGCGGTACATAGCCTCCGCCATCTTCAAGATTACATTGCCCACAAAACCATCCGACACCACAACATCACAATACTTGCCAGTGAAGATATATGATGACTCGCAGTTACCCACGAAGTTGATGTTCTTGTCTGCCTTAAGCAAATCGAATGTAGCCTTCGACTGTGCATTACCCTTTGTATCCTCCTCACCGATGTTGAGCAACGCCACACGAGGGTTCTCGATGTCCAATACAGCCTCGGCGTAGATTGAGCCCATCAGACCGTACTGCGCCAACACCTCTGGCTTGGCGTCCACATTAAGACCCACATCGAGCAAGATACCGCGCTTGTTCTTGATGATAGGGATGAAGGTTGAGATTGCTGGGCGGATAACACCCTCGACAGTCTTGATGACCATCTGCGAACCTACCATCATCGCACCCGTAGAACCTGCACTGGCGAAGCCGTCAATCTTACCCTCCTTCAGGTAGTTGAAACCTACCGTCATACTCGAGTCCTTCTTCGACGCAAACGCCTTTGCTGGGTGGTCGTGCATCTCAATAACCTCGGTTGTGCCCACGATATCGAAGTTGTCGGCGCTGCACTTGTGCTTCTTCAAGAGTTCAAGGATGCGCTCCTTATCACCGAAAAGCACGATGCGGCTATCCTTGCCCACCTTCTTGAGTGCCATCACTGCACCTTCAACCGCTACCTCTGGGGCGAAATCGCCACCCATAGCATCAATACCGATTTTTATCATACCAGTTTATTTAAGATCGGTTAATATTCTCGGGCGACAATCATTGCCCGATAAAAAAATAAAGAGAGCACGCTTTTATGTGGCGGCTCTCTCATAAGTAAAATTACTCAGCCTTCTTCTCGATAGCCAACTTGCCACGGTAGAAACCGCACTCTGGGCATACTCGGTGATAGAGTACAGATGCGCCACAGTTAGAGCAAGTAACAACAGTTGGAACTACAGCCTTGTAATGAGTTCTTCTCTTGTCGCGTCGTGTTGACGAGACTTTGTGTTTTGGATGTGCCATTTTGAAATATAAATTTTAAGTTATTGTTTGTTCTGTTTATCTTATGTCCTAATTTCCCTGCTCCATTAGAGCCTTCAACGCTGCCAACTTATTGAAGTCACCCTCATCTATGCCGTGTGGATCTGTCACCGACTCAGCGCGCTGCTCCATCTCCTGGAGCTCCTGCTCGCTCACAACGGTGATATGTGCCAGCATATCGGGGTTGCATTCACCTTCGGGATGAACTCTCTGGTAGGGTAATGAGAGAACAATGCTTTCGTAAATGTACTGCGTCAAGTCTACCTCGTTCTCGTTAGGGTTGAGCCACATAACCTCGCCGTCATATTCGCCCTCTACATCCGAGATTCTCACAATCAGATGACCCTCATAGTCAATCGGCATTGAGCAATCCTCCAGGCAGCGGTCGCATTCGCAAATAACCTCGCCCGTAATTGTGAAATCGAAGTCCAGTTGGTGGTCCGATTTTAACATCGTCGCCTCCACTTTACACTTTCCGCCGTGTATGTCGCGACATTCGTATGCTTCAAAAAGCGTATTGTCGACCTCGAAAACAAAGTCGAATGAGCTGTTTTTCAAGCCTTTATACGCTACGGAATATTGTTTGTTAAGCTCCATTTCGCAACTTTTATCGGGCAAAATTATAAATTTTTCTTGGAATGTGCAAATAATTGCTATTTTTGTAGTGACTATTTGTTGGTTAATTCTGCTTTTTGCGGATAAAAATGTCAGTATGGCGAGAAAATTTAACATTTTGCTAAGCAGCGACTTCGAGCAGGCGTGGCGTTATAATATCGATTTGGTGTGCGAGTCGCTGGATGCGGCGGGCAACCGCACTGATTTCCAGACGGCGTCAATCCACCTCGCCGAGGTGGGGGATAACCTCTCGGCACCTCCTGCCGATTGGCGCAAGGAGACGAAGTTGGAGATTACAACCCCAGAGTGTGAGTCGGTTCGCATCCTGGTCTATGTTGTCGCGCACACGATGATAAAGGATAGGGGAGTGGGCAGCGTCAAGCCATTCGATATCACCCTGAAAGTCACCGCCGACGGCGAGAAGATTTATTGCAAGCCCCATCCGGTGGATCAGCGAGGAGGAGCGGCGATTGGCATAGAATTGTAAATTCAAAATTCAGAATTCAAAATTATAATTATGTCATTGCCCGACACCCAAAGGGTGGCGAAGGCAATCCTCCAGACAATAAACGCATTGCGGTATAATTTACGGGAGGATCCCCATCGCCTTGTTGTGCAAGTCGGGGGATGACGATTTGATAACAATACAAAACTATATAATTCTGTTCAAAATTATATGGTTGTCCTTCGGGATGACCTTTTTTTGTTTGATGGGGGCAATTTATTTTCGGTGGCATATCCCCGCCCACGAAGATAATTTGATACATATATATAAGGTGTACAAAAATAAATTAGGCTACCCCAATGGGATAGCCTAATTTTATAATCTCTTATAGATTGGATTACTTGTTGTAAGCCTTCATTACAGAGATGAGGTCGAGAACCTTGTTTGAGTAACCCCACTCGTTGTCGTACCAAGAAACAACCTTAA
>JAFZFR010000016.1 GCA_017555805.1 Alistipes sp.
CTCGGCTCGAAGTCGAAGGTGCGCTTCGGTGATGTGGCGGCGTTCAACCTCTTTGCGCGATTGCCGTTCAGCCTTTCGTTGCTAATCTTTGCCATCCCAAGCGTAAAGACGGTTATGGGTTACGCGACGGATATGAATATGAGCGCTATGATGGAGCATATGACTACGCTGTTGTTCATCAGTATCGCTACGATGGTATTCTGCATCTGGTACTTCTTCTGGACATATAAGGCGTTTGCCGAGGCTACGAATGTGAAGAACAGCAAGGGCGTGGCGATATTCTTTGTATGTTTTATGTTGAGTTATGTGGCGTCTATCTCTATCTTGAAGGTGATAGTGTAGATATTCTGCATCGCTTGACTTTTGGAATGAGGGCGCTGGCGAATGTAAAACTTTGTTTTTAAGGTGTTGAAAACAGCATTTTTTAACCTCTCTTTGCTAAATCTTATTTGCAAAAGTCGAATGGTTTATATATATTTGCATTAATAAATGTAAATTAACATAAAAAACTACGAATTATGGCAAATTTGAGAATCTTGAAGAAGGAGATCGACTATCGCTTGGAGGAGTTTGTATTCGATTGCGAGATGGCGATATATTTCCAGCCTTCACACGAGGAGGCTGTGGTAGGTTTGATGGAGAAGGCAGTTGATTTGCGTAATGTGCTTTACGCAAAGGCAAACAACCCAACCGAGCCAAAGAACGCATCGCTCGTGAAGAAGTATTACGCAGCATTCCGTCGTGATATGATCTCTTCTTTCGGCAGTTTGTTCGACGAGTTGAGCGCACTCAACGCAGCAGAGTAATCTGCCCCGTTCGGCGACTTATCCCACCCGCGAGGGTGGGATTTTTTTGTTTTTATGGGGCGGCTGCCGCCTATTCTCGGAACATTAGAAGTTCCTTTATGTAGATGAAAGATAACTACTAACGGCGGCAGAAACCGAGAGCAGACCGAAAATGTTTGAGGGGTGGCGTAAGACCGAAGGTCTGATGTAAAGAGTCGGTGCTGACAAGAGAATTTATTTACTTGGCAGTATCGGCTCTTTGCATAATTTTCGCTTGCGAAAAGCCACCACGCAAACAATGCAGACAAGTCAGCCGAGGTGTACACGCTGAAAGGAGTTTATGGAACACCTTAAAAAAGAAATAGGCGGGAGTCTCACGACTGCCGCCTATTCTCGGAACATTAGAAGTTCCATAAACTACTAACCCAAACTTAAATAAATGAAGAAACCTCGCAACGGTTACTGCCGTTGCTGTGATAATAAATCGCAAAAGGTGTGCCATTTATTGTGTGGCAGAAAATAATGTCGTTTAATTTGACCTTTTAGACCAAATGTGGTAAACAATAGAAATTTATAGCGGTGACATAGTGGCAGATTGGCGAAAATTTGCTAACTTTGTCAATAGAGCAAAACTACTAACACTATACCATTATGAAGAATTTTTTAGGAAAAAAGCAGTTGATGAAGCATCTATGGCGAGGAGTGGCTTTGGCGGTCATTATCGTTATAGCAGCGAGGTGCGGTTTGTGGAATACGCCCGAGCCCGAGTTGCCAGCGGAGTTCAAGCGCTGGAGCGAGGACAAGGCTAACGAGTGGTACGCACAGCAGCCCTGGATGTCGGGTTGTAACTTTATCCCAAGCAACGCAATCAACCAGTTGGAGATGTGGCAGGAAGAGACCTTCAGCCCCGAACTTATCGACAAGGAACTCGGCTGGGCAGAGGAACTCGGCTTCAATGTGATGCGTGTCTTTCTGCACAGCAAGGCGTGGGAGGCCGACAAGGAGGGCTTCAAGAAGCGCATTGACGAGTATTTGACCATCTCGATGAGCCACGGCATCCGCACGATGTTCGTAATCTTCGACGACTGCTGGAATGCCGAGGGTGCAATCGGCAAGCAGCCAGAGCCAAAGGTGGGCACTCACAACTCGGGTTGGCTGAAGGACCCATTCATCTCGCGCCGCGCCGACAAGGAACAGTTGTTCGCCGAGTTGAAGCCTTATGTGATTGACATTATGACCACCTTCAAGGATGATGAGCGCGTGGTGATGTGGGATGTATATAACGAGCCTAACAGCGACGACTCGATTCCTCTGCTTGAGAAGGTCTTTGAGTGGGGTCGCGAGGTAAACCCATCGCAGCCTATGACATCGAGTGTGTGGACATTCGGCATTGACAAGATTAGCAGCGTGCAACTCAAGAACTCGGATGTGGTGAGTTACCATAGTTACTCGGGTCGTGAGGTACACTCGCAGTGGATAAAGTATTTCAAGATGCACAACCGCCCAGTGGTATGCACCGAGTATATGGCGCGCACGATTGACAACTGCACATTCCAAAATGTGATGCCGCTGATGAAGGAGCAGAATGTGGTTGCTATCAACTGGGGCTTCGTGTCGGGCAAGACCAACACCATCTACGCCTGGAACACCCCAATCGAGTCGGGCGAGGAGCCAGAGGTGTGGTTCCACGACATCCTGCGTCAGGATAAGACGCCTTATAGCGAGGATGAAATTCGTGTAATCAAAGAGTGTAACGGTAAATAGAAGTGTATATGTTTCCTGAAAAATAGGTTGCTCAACTGATTGGGCAACCTATTTTTGTAATATTGGAATATCTCACATACTCCTGTACTCCTTGGGCGATTTTCCGGTAATGCGCTTGAAATATTTTCCAAAAACAGATTGTGAGGGGAAAGATAAATAATCGCTAATTTGTTGAATAGTCATATTTGTAGAGAGAAGCAGGGCTTTAGTCTCTGTGATTACATAATCTTCAATAATATCAGATGCTGTCTTGCCTGATACTTCTTTTACTATTTGTGACAGGTGTTTGGAGGTAATACATAACATATCGGCATAAAAACTAACCTCTCGTCTCTGTTTATAATATTTCCCGATCACTTCAAGAAATGCTGAATATATGTCATCTTGTCGTTTTGACCCTTTGATAAGAGAACTCATTTCGTGTTTCAAATGCGAGTAGCCATAGAACATAGCGAGAGTCAGATGGCGCACAGCATCAATCTTAAATTCAGAGTGTGTTGATTGCACAATATTTTTAAGAAGTTGGTAGTACTCGCTGAATACATTTTTGTCTTTTTCAAAGTTGATTAAAGGGGTGTTAATCATTGAAGAGTATAATTTGTGTTTATAACCACTCTTTGTTCCAACAAATAACGAGTTTGTAAATGAGCTTGACATCACAATGGCTCGACCTTGCAAATCGTCCGAGAAACTAATTAACTCACAAGTCTGTCCTTCCATTACTATAATTACAGTAGGCGCCTTTATATGATATTTGTGCATATTAATTTTGAAAACAGCCTCCCCTTTATCGTAAATTATAGTCATAGACATATCTAATTTAAATGGGTTCATCCCAAGCACCTTTTCCGCACGAATTGCATTGGCATCTTCTATCAAAAGTATGTCAGAGCCGATTCTATAATCATCGGGGGTGATTTCCTCAAAACGATTACGCCATTTGTAAATTGTAATTTGATTCTTCATACTATTCGCTTTGTTGCAAATATACCAATATAATTTGAAATTGAGTGAAATATTAAATGCTTTTCGGAGTTATATACCAATAGTTCGGTAATATATCAAACTCTTATATTCGTTATACCTATACCTTTGCAGTGATGTTTTTAATCAAAGAATAAATATGAAAAAGTTTATGAAAGGAATCAGCCTAATATTGGCTGTATTGGGTTGCACAGTGACTGCAAGTGCACAGGAGGAGGTAAAGCAGGATGGATTTATGAAGAGAGCTTTCCGAGATATGAAGGAGAGTGCAAAACTTCAGCGTCAGATTGATCGAGCGAACTTTCAAGCCGTGAAACTTGAGTCTAAAGCATTCTATGAGGAGCAGAAGCGCTTGTCAAAACCATCTGTAAGAACTGCTGCCGAGAGAGAAAAAATGCAGCGTGAGTTAGACGCGGCAAACAAGAGGGTAGAAGCGGCACAGGCAAAGGTTGATAAAGCAAAAATGCAATAGCGTGGAGCCTTATTTAATTGCAAAAGGTTGCTCAAATGATTGGGCAACCTATTTTGTTGTTATTCTAATGCTCTTTGCATCCATCCCCTGCGTGGTGCTCCAGCACCGTGTGGGGGATGTGTCCGTGGGATACAATCTGGATGGGGCAGTCGTAGCCGCGCAGTTGCTCCTGTGTGAGGATGTTGGAGTCGTGGCGGTGCACATGGCGATTGACGCAGATAATGGCATTCACGAGCGAGGTGATTGTGCCGACATCGTGCGAGACAATCATCACCGCCATTTGCGTGCGGAGTTGCTGTGTGAGGGCGTAAAACTCTTTCTCGAAGGTGTTATCAACGAAGTTAGTCGGCTCGTCGAGGATGAGGAGTTTTGGCTCGGAGATGATGGCGCGGCAGAGCAGTGCGCGTTGCAACTGGCCGCCCGACACCTCACCGATGGGGCGCGATGCGATGCCCTCGATGCCCATTCGCTTGAGCAGAGCCTGTGCGCGCTCCCTATCCTTTGGGGTGTAGCGCGAGAAGAAACTCTTTTCGACCTGCAAGCCCGAGAGAACGACCTCCTCGATGGAGATTGGGAAACTGGTGTCAAACTGGCTCACCTGCGGCATATAGCCTATCTTGAGGTGCTTGCCGCTCAGCAGGGTGGGCGAGTACCAAATCTCGCCGCTATGCTTGATGATGCCCAGAATAGACTTGGCGAGCGAGGTCTTGCCGCCGCCGTTGGGACCTATGACGCCGATAAAGTCGTCGGCGTAGATGTCGAGATTGACACCCTCAAGTGCGGGCGTCGAGTCGTAATTCACCGCGACATTGCGGAGCGAAATTATAGGTGTGTGTTCGGGCATAACTACTTCTTTGTAATGGTTTTTGTCACCTCGCGGATGAACGCTACGGGGTCTTCTGCCAGCGGGTTAATCTCAATGGGCTCGATACCCATATCCTTGGCGATGACCTCCACAACGGAGCGAGGGAACTCACTCTGGTAGAGCAGGCACGCGGCGTGCTGCTTTTTGGCGCGAGTGATGATGTCGGCGATATGCTTTGCCGAGGGCTCCTTGCCGTCGCTCTCGATAGCAATCTGTTCAAGCGAGTAGGCGCGGGCGTAGTAGGTCAGCGCAGGGTGGTAGATGACAAAGGCGTCGGCGGGCGATGCCTCGCAGAGTGACTGACACTCCGCATCCAGCGCGGCGAGTTCCTCATCAAGGTCTTTGTATGCCGCTGTGTAGTGCGCCGAGTCGGGGTAGAGACGCATAATCGCCGCGTGGGCGTTGCGCGACATAGTACGCAGTTCGCGGGGCGAGAGCCAGATGTGGGGGTCGGTGCCGTGGGCGTGGTTGCAGTGGCTGTGGGAGCAACTGCCCGCAATAAGGTCTATGCCCTCGTGCAGTTCGACGATATTCTGCTTGTCGCCAATCTTGTCCAGCAATGTGGTCTCGAACTCAATCAGACCCGTCGAGAGGAGCATCTTGGCGTTGTTCAGCGCGATGATGTCACGCGGTGTGGGGTCATAGGTCTCGGGGCTTGTGTTTGCGGGCACAAGCACGCCGATGCGGAAGTCGTCACCGACAATTCGCTGGACGATATATTTCAGAGGTGCGATGCTCACCACAATCTCCGCCTGTGAGGGGCGCTCCTTTGAGGAGCAACCCATAAGGAGAGTGGCGCCAAACGCCAGCAAAAGTAATTTTCTCATTCTCTATCTCTTTTCGTGCTCGCGGACAAAGCGCATCAGCATCGGGAAGCCGGGGTCGCACATATCGTGTCCGTAGCCGTCGAACTCATAAAGTGTCACATCCTTGTGACCCACCAACTTCAACATTCTATACATATAGGCGTTCTCCTCGTAGCGACCCAACATCTCGCGCTCTCTGTCGCCCGAGAGCAGGAGGATAGGCGCTGCGTCGCCACGCACATGGTAGAGCGGTGCCATCTTGTCGATGATAGGCAACTTGTCGGAGATACCTCTCACGCGGCGCTCCTCGAAGTGGGTAATCATCTGTCCGCTGAATGGGATGATGCCCTTCACTCTGTCAATATCCATACCATAGCGCGCAAGGCGGCTCTTGTCAAGACCCACCATACTCACCAGATAGCCGCCAGCCGAGTGTCCTGTGATATAGACCTTGTCGGGACTACCGCCGTAGCGCTCGATGTTGGCAAAGACCCACGCAATGGCGCAAGCCGCATCATCAACAATCTGATCGACGCTAACATGGGGTGAGAAACGATAACCCACGCCCACGCATACCGCGCCGTCGCGCATAATCTCGCGGGGGATATGCTTGCCGCCGCCCGTCAGACCGCCGCCGTGAAACCACACGATGACGGGTGCATCCTTCGCACCCTCGTAGGTAGCCACATCCACGCGGCACATCTTCTTTGCGTAGTCATCGTCGCTGCGATACTGCAAATCCTTCTCTGTCTTGTAGTCGGCAGCCATAGCGCCAACGCTCGCCAACACCAGGGCGAGTAAAATAATCACTCTCTTCATAATATTTATGCTTTTCGCAGAGCCTCGATGAACTCCACATTTCTCTCCCAGATAGACTCCGTCGCAAACCAGAACTCGCGCGCCTCGGTGCTCTGCGATGGACGGTCGCTACGGCAATCATTCATATAAGCCTCATCGGCGGGATGCTCCGTGGCAATAAACTCTTCCCACCACGCCTTGTGGCGTGTACGCAGTTGTCGCAGGGCGTCGCGGTCGATGCCTCCCGAGCGGCGATACTCCGCCCAGAGGGTGAGCAGATGGTACTCTGGCGACTTGGTTGAGATGTCGAACAGAGCGCTCTCCAGACAGTCGTAATCCTCAATCTCGACATAGGCAAACGCCAGCGGCACGACAGCCTCGAAGTGGTCCTCCTCGTCCATATCGAGCAGGCTCTCCCACAACGCAACGGCCATCTCCACCTCGCCGATGTAGAGGTGGTCGGCGGCAGACTGATAGAGTATCTCCATCGCCGAGCGTGACGACGCATCGTTCCAGTCCAGCGGCATAGGCTCGTCGCCCGCAAGGTCGAGGAGTTGCTGTGCGCCCTCGAAGCGTAACTCACACGCCTCCTGCCACTTGCCCTCTTTCTCAAGGCGCTGCGTCTGACGCAGGATGGTGGTGAACCTATCGCCCTCAATCTTCCAGAGCGATGTAGAAACGGGTACTATTCTTGTGTTTTTCATATTACAAAGTCTTTATGGTCTTTACCTTCGTAAGCCAAATTGCAGCCGACAGGGCAATCGTAACTGCGCCCGCAAGGATGTAGGCGAGGGTGTGGTTTGCCATACCGATGAACTGACCCGAGATAAAGATAAATGATGTGCAGATGTATGTCATCAAAATCGCTGGGGGCAGAGCCACCCAGATGTTGCGCTGGTGCTGCTTGAGATAGACCACGATAACCCACAGCGTGACAACCGACATAGTCTGGTTGGTCCACGCAAAGTAACGCCACACAACATCAAAATCGACGAACAACAACACGATACCGATAGCGAACAGAGGGAGCGCAATGGCGAAGCGCTTGATGAGTGAGCGCTGCTCAACCTTCAGCACATCAGCCACGATGAGTCGTGCCGAGCGGAATGCTGTGTCGCCCGAGGTAATTGCCGCCGAAACAACGCCAAAAAGTGCAATCGCACCACCCACAGCGCCGAGTGTGGTGTTCGAGATTTCGCCAACCGCCCACGCAGCCTCGTTGCCGTGCTGTGCCAGCGCCGCCACCAGGCCGTCAGGTCCGTGGAAGAATGCCATACCGATAGCCGCCCAAATCAAGGCGATGATGGACTCGGTAATCATCGAGCCGTAGAAAATCATTCTGCCCTCGCGCTCGTTGTTCATACAACGCGCCATAAGAGGCGACTGCGTGGCGTGGAAGCCCGAGATAGCGCCGCAGGCAACGGTGATAAAGAGCGTTGGGATAATAGGCATACTCTCGGTATTTGGCTGATAGTTACGCAGGGTCTCAAGCGTGAGGTTAGGGATGGTGTAGTCGCCCCTAAAGAGGATGATTGCCAAGCTAACCGACATAAATATCAGCGCCGCACCGAACAGAGGGTATATCTTGCCGATGAGTTTGTCAATCGGCAGCATTGTTGCGATGAAGTAATAGACGAGGATTATAGCAATCCAGCCCCAGTAGGGTATCGCTGTAACCATACCGCTCAGGATGCTGGCGGGCGAGCGCATAAAGACCACGCCGACCAAAATGAGCAACACGAGCGACAGCGCGCGCATAAACTGGCGCATACCGCCGCCGAGGTAGCGACCCACAATCTCTGGAAGGCTCAAGCCGTCGTTACGCAGCAGGATAATGCCCGAGATGTAGTCGTGCATAGCGCCCACGAAGATGCCGCCGAAGGTAATCCACAGAAAGACCACCGGACCGAAGCAAGCGCCCATCACCGCGCCGAAGATAGGACCGATGCCCGCGATGTTGAGCAACTGAATGAGGAAGGTGCGCCAGCGAGGCATAGGGATGTAATCGACGCCGTCGTAGAGCGTAGCCGATGGAACAGCCGCCTGCGAGTCAATCTTGCAGACCTTATCAAGATATGCTCCGTAGCCGAAATATGCTGCCACGAGCAGTGCCAGACAGATTAAAAATGTAATCATATAATCAGTAAATTGCGTTTCAAAGTTTCACATTACGCTTTATCAATGCGAATTTACGAAAAAATGAGACAACTCAAGCAACTTTTTCTAAAAATGTGGCGCACGAAGGGTGGAAAATTTGGGTTGCAGTGGACATAAAAAAAGGAACAAGAGTTGCCCCTGTTCCTTTTTATTGAGTTGCAGAGCGGAGACCGCTCGCGCGAAAATCTTTATCGCTTCTTGATGCTTGGCACCTTGCCCACCTTTGCTGGGTAGCCGTTGCCGATTGTAGGCCAGCCATCCTTGTCCCAGTTCACTGGGTCGAGGTACATCTTGCGACCAGCATTTGGTGCGTCCACATCCACGCCGTGGTAGTAGATCCAATCCTGACCCTTGTCGTCGGTGATAATCTGTGAGTCGTGACCAGGACCCTTAACCACATCGCTGCCAGTGAGCAAAATCTCGTGGTGGTTCTCCAGCATCTTGCGACCCTGCTTATCAACATAAGGACCGAACAGCGACTTGCTTCGACCCACAACAGTCTCATAGGTGCTGTTCACGCCATTGCAGCACGAACCGATTGATGCGAAGAGGTAGTAGTAACCCTTGCGCTTGAGGATGTATGAGCCCTCGTAGGCTGTACCTGCGATGCGCATAAGGTTGCTCTGGTCAATAAGCTCCAGACCATCCTCGGTAAGCTCGGTGAGATAGATGCCACGGAAACTGCCCCAGATGAGCCACTTGCGACCGCCCTCCTGATATACCACTGGGTCGATAGAGTTCTGCACGCCAATCTGCTTTGAGTTAAAGAGCAACTTTGCATTGGTGAAAGGACCCTCTGGTGTATCAGCCACAGCGCGACCGATACCAGCCTCCCACTCGCCGCCCCAAGTGGACATTGAGAAGTAGAGTACATATTTGCCCTCAATAAGGTTGATGTCTGGTGCCCAGATGTTTGCTTTTGGTACGAACTTAGGCACTTCGCCCTGACGGAATGCGCCGCCAATGAACTCCCAGTTCACCATATCCGTAGATTTATAGACTGGTACATTGCCTCGCTGCATAGTCGAATAGGCGTAGAATGTGCCATCCTCTGCGCGGATAACTGTTGGGTCGGGTGCGTTGTTGTCGATTACTGGGTTGGTGTATGTTGCAGTCGCATCCTCACTCTTCACACCCGAGCACGAGCTAATCAATGCTACCGCTGCCAACAAACATAGATACTTCATATTGTTAAAGTTTTAAGTGTTATAAATCTTTCTCGCTTACTCTTTCTCTACTGGCTTAAAATATGGAGCTTTCGTGCGTGCTGTGGTAGGTGTGCCTGTGCCCACACCGATTGTAGGCCAGCCATCCTTATCCCAATTAACCTTGTCGAGATATACCTTGCGACCAGCGTTGGGCTCGTTCACATCGTAACCGTGGTAGAGTATCCAATCGTCGCCGTTGTCGTCGGTGATAATCTGCGATGTGTGACCAGGACCCTTCACCTTGTCGTTGCCCACGAGGATAGTCTCGTGGCGGTTGTCCAACATTCTGCCGCCGCTCTTGTCGAAATAAGGACCATAGAGCGACTTGCTTCGACCCACCACGACGCGGTAGGTGCTATTCACACCATCACAACAAGAGCCCCACGCGCCGAACATATAGTAGTAGCCGTCGCGCTTGTGGATGTAGATGCCCTCGTATGCTGTGCCAGCAATCTTCTGGATGTCGGTCTTGTCAATCAACTCCAGCCCATTCTCGGTAAGTTCGGTGATGTAGATACCACGGAAACTGCCCCATATGAGATACTTGCGGTTGCCCTCCTGAAAGACCACTGGGTCGATTGAGTTCTGTACGCCAATATCGCGTGAGTTGAAGAGCAATTTGGCGTCAGAGTAGAAACCGCCTGGTTTTACTGCTACGGCGCGACCGATACCTGCGTCCCACTCTCCGCCCCATTTCGACATCGAGAAGTAGAGCACATATTTGCCCTTGATGTAGTTGGCGTCGGGAGCCCACAGACCAGCGTCGGGCACGAATTTGGGTGCGTTCGCATTGGTGTAGGCGGTGCCGTAGAACGACCAATCGACCAGATTGTCAGACCAATATACGGGCGTGTTGTTGCCGCCAGTGCTGAAGGCGTAGAACTTGCCGTCGTTGCCTCTCACGACCGTTGGGTCGGGGGCATCCTGGTTGATGACAGGGTTTTTGTAGTAGGTCACGACAACCTCGGGCTCCTCTTCGTCTGGTCCGTCCACGAGAACGGGCTCATCCGAGCAGGCGCAGAGCAATACCGACATCAGCGCAGCCACTGCGGCGAGGGTGAAACGATATTTTTTCATAGTTCAGGTGTAGTTTTAGGTTGCGGTTTTTTACATTCGTTGTGGCACATCAATGCCCAGGAGTTTCATCGCGCGGTTGATTACGCGAGCCACCTCGGCTGCCAACATCACGCGCATCTGGCGTACCTCGGCATTCTCCTCGCGGAGGATTGAGTGGTCGTGGTAGTAACCGTTGAAACTCTTTGCAAGGTCGTAGGCGTAAGCCGCGATAACCGATGGAGCGAAGTTCTCGCCAGCCGATTTAACCACAGTTGGGAACTCGCCCAGCGACTTGATAAGCTCAATCTCGGCAGGCAAAAGGTTGCCGATAGTTGCGTTCTTATAGTCGATGCCAGCCTCGTCAGCCTTGCGAAGGATTGAGCAGATGCGGGCGTGAGTGTACTGGATGAATGGGCCAGTGTTGCCGTTGAAGTCGATTGACTCGCGTGGGTCGAAGAGCATAGTCTTCTTTGGATCGACCTTCAGGATGAAGTACTTGAGCGCACCCAAGCCTACCATTGTGCAAACGGCGTTTGCCTCCTCCTCGGTGCAACCGTCGAGCTTACCCAACTCGTTTGACATATCGCGTGCGGTCTCAACCATATCGGCAATCAAATCGTCGGCGTCAACGACAGTACCCTCGCGTGACTTCATCTTACCCTCTGGCAACTCAACCATACCGTAAGAGAGGTGGTAGATGTTGTCGCTCCACTCGTAGCCGAGCTTCTTCAGAACGAGCTTCAACACCTGGAAGTGGTAGTTCTGCTCGTTACCCACAACATAAATCATATCGTCGAGCTTGTTCTCCTCGAAGCGGCTCAACGCTGTACCCAAGTCCTGGGTCATATATACCGATGTGCCGTCGCCACGAAGCAGGAGTTTCTGATCCAAGCCATCTGACTCGAGGTCAATCCATACAGAGTTGTCCTCCTTGCGGAAGAATACGCCCTTGTCCAGGCCATCCTGCACGAGGCTCTTACCCAAGAGGTAGGTCTGCGACTCGTAATATACCTTGTCGAAATCAACGCCCAGAGCCTTGTAGGTCACATCGAAGCCCTCATATACCCAGCCGTTCATTGTCTGCCAGAGTGAGTAAACCTCCTCGTCCTTTGCCTCCCACTTACGCAACATCTCCTGCGCAGCGAGCATAATAGGAGCCTTCTTCTTTGCCTCGTCCTCGGTCATACCGCCCTCGATGAGCTCCTTAACCTCGGCCTTGTAGTGCTTGTCGAACTCAACATAGTACTTACCCACCAGGTGGTCACCCTTCATACCAGATGATGCTGGGGTCTCGCCACCGCCATAAAGCTGCCAAGCGAGCATAGATTTACAGATGTGGATACCGCGGTCGTTCACCAAATTCACCTTAATCACATTGTGGCCGTTAGCCTTCAAAATCTGGGCAACAGAGTAACCCAAGAGGTTGTTACGGATGTGACCCAGGTGGAGTGGCTTGTTGGTATTTGGTGATGAGTACTCAATCATAATTGTGCGACCCGATGGTGCTGCCTCGCCGAAAGAGTCGTTAGCAACCTCCTCGCTGAAGCGGTCAGCCCAGTATGCTGGCGCAATCGAGAGGTTAAGGAAGCCCTTGATTACATTGAAGCCGCTGATGTGTGGGTTGTTTGCCACGATGTGCTCACCAATCTCGTTGGCTGTCGCCTCTGGTGACTTGCGACTGAGCTTGAGGAGAGGGAAGGTAACCAATGTGTAGTCGCCCTCGAACTCCTTGCGGGTCTTCTGGATCTGAATCTGCGATGCCTCTACTGCACCATACAAAGCCTCGATAGACGAGGTCGCAATTTGAGCGATAAAAGTTTCTGTATTCATATCTTTGATTTTTTGTATTCTCTCTATTCGCACAAAGATAGTGATTTTTTCATTCTTATGGTGCTGTGGGCGCGATTATATTAGGAATAAAATGGCTTTGATGCTTTACTTTTCTCGGTTTTTTGTAATTTTGCGCCATAAAATGTAAGAATAATGAAGATAGGCAATATCGAATTGGGCGACAAGCCCCTGTTTTTGGCTCCGATGGAGGATGTGACAGACCCTTCGTTCCGCTATATGTGCAAGCGTTTTGGCGCTGATGTGGTGACCACCGAGTTTATCTCGTCGGACGGTCTTATCCGCGATGCGTGGAAGTCGCGTGCCAAACTCAACATCGACGAGGCGGAGCGCCCTGTGGGCATCCAGATTTATGGTCATCTCATCGAGCCGATGGTCGAGGCTGCCCGCATTGCCGAGACTGCCCATCCCGATTTTATTGATATCAACTTTGGCTGCCCAGTGAAGAAGATTGCGGGCAGAGGTGCTGGCTCGGGTATGATGCGCGATGTGCCGCTGATGGTCGAGATGACGCGCCAGATTGTGCAGGCGGTAAATACGCCCGTGACCGTCAAGACACGCCTTGGCTGGGATGAGGAGTCGAAGAACATTATGGAGATTGCTCTCCGCCTGCAAGATACGGGCATCAAGGCGCTCACAATCCACGGTCGCACCCGCTCGCAGATGTATCGCGGCGAGGCTGACTGGACGCTCATAGGCGAGGTAAAGAACCACCCTTCAATCGAGATACCTATCATCGGTAACGGTGATGTGGATTCGGGCGAGAAGGCGAAAAAGATGTTCGATACCTATGGTGTGGATGGCGTGATGATTGGTCGTGCAACATACGGTCGCCCCTGGATTTTTAAGGAGGTGAAACACTATATGCAGACAGGAGAGGTGATGCCGCAGCCTACTGTCATTGAGCGAGTTGCAATCGCAAAGGAGCACCTTCTCAAGTCGCTTGAGATTAAGGGCGAGAAGGTTGGAATCCTTGAGATGCGCCGCCATATGTCCAACTACTTTAAGGGTCTGCCCGACTTCAAATCCACCCGTCTAAAGTTGGTTACTCTCTACGATGTTGATGAGATAAATGCTACCCTCGATTACATTGCCGAGCGTTGGGGGGATTATGATATGAGTGGGGCGGTGCCGCCATCGCTTTCACACGATATTTAGGAAATTTATTAGCGATGCTCTTTTGGCATCTGCCTTGATTTCGGGCTGCTCATTTACGAAAAGTAAACTCCGCGCCCTCACTCTGCGAGCAACTCACAAAATAGCTATCGCTAAGGGAAATTTCAAGCAAAGAATAGAAAAGGCTGTTGCATCACGCAACAGCCTTAATTGTTGTATGTAAGAAAAACTACTTCTTCTCAAGGGCTTGCGAAATGTTGATGATGAAGTCACCCATACGCTCAATCTCCGAGATGACATCCATATAATATACGCTCGCAAGGTAGTTTGTGCCATCCTTCTCGATGCACTTAATCTCCTCCTCACGCAAGATGTTACGCAACTCGTTGATCTCAATCTCGCAATCAACAGCCTTCTTCAGACCGAGCATACTTACGCTCTCGCCCTTCAGGTTGTCAATCATAATGCCGTATGCCTTATCCACAAGGTTGAGCAATGAGTCGATGTTACGGATGTTGTTCTCATCAAACTGCTTGTCGTGCATATTGCGACGAGTGAGGATGCGGCTGATAGCCTCGCCCGAGTCACCCAGACTCTCCAACTCATTCACAATCTTATACATAGAATTGATGCTCTCGCGTGTATGCTCGCTGACACTCTCCTGTGGAATATCCTTCAAGAATGCTGCAATCTCAAACTCGATGCGGTCGGCAATCTCCTCATACTTGACCAACTTCTGACGATAGATTTCAAACTCATCACTCTTTGTAGAGTGGATAGCCGAACGGATGTAACCCAAGCCGTTACGCGAAATCTGTGCAAAGTGCTGAATCTCCTTCTGTGCCTGGCTGATTGAGAGCTCGGCGGTAGATGTGTGACCACCCGAGATAAACTTCAAGCGGAATGCCTCCTCCTCTTGCTGTGGTTTGCCCTTGATGATAGATGTTACGATTGATACCATCTGTGGGATAAACCAAATTAAAATGCAAGTGTTGAATGTGTTAAACAATGTGTGGAACATAGACAAACCGTAGAGCATAGCAGTTGACTCCGCTGATGCAGGGTCGATAGTCGATGTTGTTACAATCTCTGCTGGGTTTGGATAGCCCATACCTGCGATTATCAAACCGATGAGGTTTACAAATGGCTTGAAGAGTGCCAATGCCCAAATCACACCAAACACATTGAAGAGAGTGTGTGCCAAGGCTGCACGGCGGGCATTTGTGTTAGCCACCGCAGCGGCGATGTTGGCTGTGATTGTTGTGCCGATATTCTCACCCAAAACCATTGCAGCACCCATATGGAATGGTATCCAGCCCATACTCATCATAATGAGGGTAAGAGCCATTGTAGCACTTGATGACTGCAAGACGAGGGTCAAAATTGTACCGAACAACATAAAGATTATTACTGAACCAAAGCCCATATCTGCCCAACCCTTGATGAACTCCAAAACCTCTGGCGTTTCGCGCAAATCGGGCACAGACTCCTTCATAAGCGACAATCCAAGGAACAAGAGTGAGAAACCAATGATACACTCACTGAGGTTCTTGCGGCGCTCATTCTTTGAGATGCTCATCACAAAACCCAGAGCCATCAAAGGGACTGCAAGGATTGCAATGTCAGCCTTGAAGCCGAGCAACGAGATAAGCCAGGCGGTAACGGTAGTTCCGATGTTAGCGCCCATAATCACGCCTACGGCCTGATGCAGAGCCAGCAGACCAGCGTTCACAAAGCCTACGACCATCACCGTTGTTGCGCTCGATGATTGGATGATGGAGGTGATTGTAAGACCCGTAGCAACACTCTTAAAGCGGTTAGAGGTCATCGCCTCAAGGAACTTACGCAAGCGGTCACCTGCCGCCTTCTGCAAACCTTCACTCATAAGGTTCATTCCGTAGAGGAACATTCCGAGTGCACCCAAAAGGGTGAAAATCTGTAAAATCATAATTAAATTTAGTTTAATGTGTTTCCTGTTTTATTTTTGGGTTATATTAACTAACCTATTGCGACAACAAATGTATCAGCGAAATGTTAAGTAAACTTAAAATTGGTATTATCCTATTATTAAAAAAATGTTTCAAAAATGTTAAATTGATTTTATAGATTTTGTGCATAAATCAGATATGCGCTATAGGAAGCAAAACAGATGAACATTATCAAACCTGCGAGGCGTGTAATCTTACCTCTCATACCCAACGCCAATGGTACACCTGCAGCCGCAATCATCACAAGGTAGTCAACAAGCGTGATACCTCCGCCAGTAAGTGGCGAGATTTGTGAACTTACGCCTAAAATGAATGTAATGTTGAAGATATTTGAGCCCACGACATTTCCCAATGCCAGCTGTGTGTTCTTTTTTGCCGCTGCTGCCAATGATGCTGCGAGTTCTGGCAGTGATGTTCCGCAGGCGATAAGAGTAATAGAGATAAATGCCTCGTTCACGCCCCATTTGGTGGCAATCACCACAGCCTCCTCGACAAAGAAGTGACAACCCGTCACAAGAACACCCAACCCGAGAACAACCTTTGCAATGGAGATAATCAGTCTCTCCCTTACATCCTCAATTTGCTCTTCGCTTATAGTCGAGTTTCTCTTATCACGCAAGAACGACACATAGATAAACAATGCAAATATAAGCAGAAGGATTATGCCGTCCAGACGACCAATCGAGATGGCGTTGCCGTTGAAGAAGTTGAATGCCATAAGCAGTGCCAGGATTGAGACAAAGATGCATACAGGCAGGTCGAAACGCTTGTTCTCGCGGCTCACCTTCACTGGGTGTAATAGGGCAGTGATGCCCAAGATGCCGAAGATATTGAAGATGTTAGAGCCTACAACATTACCAATGGCAACATCCACATTTCCCTTGAATGCTCCTGTTGCACTGACCACCAATTCGGGGCAGGATGTTCCGATGCCGACGATAACGGCTCCAATCACAAAGTCCGAGATTTTGAATCGGCGAGCTATTGCTACCGAGCCATTCACCAAGTTGTCAGCACCCCAGACAATAGCCAACAACGATACGATTAAAATGATATATTCCATTTTCTGTATTTTTGATAGATGAGTTTTGTGCACTAATATATTGGCGCACGACAAGTTGTTTTAACCTTTTTTGGGTTAAAAATCGTTGAAAATGGATGTTGGCTAAATTCGGAATTGATGCAGGCGTATTAATACAATACTGCCTCGATGTGAGATGAATGGTCTCCAGCCGCAGTTTTCAAGATATGACGCACCCTTACGGTCGTCTAATGTCATAGTGCAGGCTGTAAAAGAGTGTAGTTCTTTAGATTGAAAATTTCTGCGTTGAGATTTTTTTAGAGTGGGATTGCTTGAGGACGAACTGCGTCGTCGGTTTGAAAGATGTGGGTGAGAGTTGTCGTTTGCATCGTGCAGATACTCCTCGTAGCACTCATCTTGACAGAGGTCGGTTAAGCAATCATACGATTCGGGATTACACGAGGTGGCATCAGTGTCCGTTAAGCCTGTTGCCATCATCACTCCAAACAAGAGTGAAAAGAGTAGTATTTTAATCCCGCTTCTCATTTCCTTCGCAAAGTTAGTTGTAAAGATAGTAAAAATTATTTGATTGTTGTTATCATTTCGTTAATAATTTGGATAGTCCTGCTGTAACAAAAAACTACCCGATTGTGGTCGGGTAGTTTATCGCAATGTTTATGCCTCGCTATCGGTTTGGAATGTCGATAGGGTTAGGGTCGCGCTCGTCGATAAGGTGCTCGGTGAAGTAATCAACCAAACGCCAGTAGAAATACTCGTTCATATCGCCGAAGCTGTGACGCTGTGTAGGCAAGTAGAGCATATCGAAACGCTTGTTGGCGCGAATGAGTGCATCCACCACGCGCGATGTGTTACCTGGGTGTACATTGTTGTCAATCTCGCCGTGTACGAGCATCAGGTGACCCTTCAGGTTGCGTGCAATCTCTGGGTTGCTCTTGATGCTGTAGAGGAATGTGGTGTCGCCCTTGTCGCTCACCTGCTCCTTCACGCCGTGGTGAGTCTCGC
This sequence comes from Alistipes sp., assembly GCA_017555805.1. Lineage (GTDB taxonomy): Bacteria > Bacteroidota > Bacteroidia > Bacteroidales > Rikenellaceae > Alistipes. The sequence goes on from JAFZFR010000016.1 coordinate 17,892, forward strand.
TCCACCAGCGGTTGTAAATCTTGTTGTCGTGGTTACCCGCGCACGATACCGCAGCCTTGAAGAAGTCCGGGTACTGCAACATCGCAGCCGTAGACATAAAGCCACCACCCGAGTGACCGTGGATACCCACACGATTTACATCGATGTAGCTGTGGCGTGCCGCCAACTGCTCGATAGCCACCTTCTGGTCAAGCAGACCGTAGTCGCGCAGGTTGCCGTAGCCGTAGTTGTGATACCACTTCGAGCGGTCGGGGTGACCACCGCGGTTACCTACCGAGATTACGATGAAGCCAGCCTGTGCCAGGCGGTCAGTGCGTACGCTCATACGGGTATATGGGTAGTTTGTAGCCTCGGTCTGTGGACCTGGATATACATAATCAACTATAGGATAGTGCTTCGTTGAGTCGAAGTCGAATGGCTTGTACATCACTCCATAGAGGTCTGTGACGCCATCAGCCGCCTTAACGGTAAATGTCTCTGGGAACTTATAGCCGTTAGCCAAGAGTTGCGAGAAATCGCTCTCCTCGAGTGTCATCAGGCGGTTACCAGCGCAGTCGTAGAGTGCTGTAACGGGGATAGTATCCACGCGAGAGTAGTTGTCCACGAAGTAGCGGCAAGCATCGTCCACCATTGGAGTGTGGAAGTGGTCGCCCTTGTTGAGGAGTTTCACCTCGCCGCCATCGAGGCTTACAGAGTAGAGGTGCTGGTAGTAAGGGTTCTCGCCCTTCTCGCGACCCATCGCTGTGAAATATACCTTGCGAGCCTTCTCATCCACCTTCAGGATGTTGTGCACATGCCAAGCGCCCTCGGTGAGTTTGCGCTTGAGGTTACCCTCGTCGTCATATAAATATAGGTGAGCCCAGCCGTCGCGCTCGCTCCACTGGATAAGTTCCTTGCCCTTGTTCAAGGCAGAGAGTGGGCGAACCTCGATGTAGGTGTTCATGCGCTCCTCGATGATTGGACGCAGCGTGTCGGCGCCGATAGTGTAAGAGCAGATGTCGATGCGGTGCAGGTCGCGGCTTGAGCGGGTCACGAAGAAGCGTGTCTCGTCGCCCAACCAAACGCGTGGTTGGTCGTACATATGGCGCTGCTTGTGCTCGCGTGGCGCAGTTGCGATTGAGAGGGTCTGGTCCTTGAAACGACCTGTCGAAACCTCCTTGCGAGAGTTGTCCTGCATATCGAAGACATAGAGGTGATACTGTGGAGCCTCCTTCTCGCCTGGCATCTGATACTTGTAGGTCTCAAGTGTTGGGCGTGGCTGTGCGAGTGCGTTGATTACCCACAACTCCTTCACCGCGCGCTGGTCGGTTACGATTGTTGCGAAGTAGCGTGAGTCTGGCGACCATACGCCGCTTACGCCCTTGCGCTTGCCGTCGAGGAGTTTGTCGGTGTTGAGCAGGCTGTAACCCTGACCATAGCCGAAGTGTGGCTCACCATCGGTTGTAATCTGTGTCTCAACGATTGTTGTGTCCTTCTCATCCTTCTTGAGTTTCTCATAATCCTCGCGTGACATACGGTAGAGGTTCAAGTCCTTGGCATATACCACGGTCTTGCCGTCTGGTGAAACAGACGCCCAGTAGAGTTGCTTTGTCTCGCGCTCCTTATCCTCGAGGTGTGTGAGTTCCTGTGTCTCGGAATCATAAGAGAAGTAGAATACCTCCTTGCCGCTCACCTTCTTTGGCTTCTTGCCCGCCAGTGAGTCCTCCTTTGAGAGTGGCTTTGGCTTGGCATCCTGCGATGATGTCACCTCGAAAGTGAATGTGCGACCATCCTCCGCAACCTCCAGGTTGTTGATTGGGAGTTGTGTGCCGATGAATGGGTCCTTCACAATCTCGGTAAGTTGTGCCGCCAACTTATCGTTGTCGAACAGTGGTGTGCGCTTGCGTGATGCAGGATCTACAACATACCACGATGTGCCGTTGCTGGTCTTGTAACTATACCAGAACTTCTCGCCCGAGAGGAACCAGTGTGGATCAACCGATGTCGAGAACAACATATTCTGCAACTTGCCCGCAGTGTATCGCTCCGCCAATTCGTAGCGATTGCGTGTGCGGGTATTCTCTCTCTCCGTAGGTTTATTCTCTGCCGAGGCGGTGTAGATGGCTGCCACGCAGAGCATTGATACGATAAATCTCTTCATTTATTTCCTTTTATTTGTTCTGTGACTTGAAGTAATTGCTGAAGTAGAGCAACTGATACTGAATAGAGTTGCGCCAGTAATCCCAGTTGTGAACGCCCTCGCGCACATAGAAGTCGTGCTTGATGCCCGCCTTGAGCAGACGCTCGTGGAGGTCGCAGTTCACGCCGAAGAAGAAGTCGTCGTAACCGCAGTCGATGATAAGGCTCAACTGACCTGGCTTGATACGATCAACGAGGTTTACAACGGTGTGCTCCTCCCAGTTCTCTGGGTGCTCCTCGATTGTGCCGAGGCGCTTTGAGATACCCCAGTTCTTTGGGAAAGGACGGATATCCACACCGCCCGATGTGCTACCAGCAGCGCCGTAGATGTCGGGGTTACGGAAGGCGAGGTAGAGCGCGCCGTGACCACCCATCGAAAGGCCAGAAATAGCGCGTGACTCGCGGCGAGGGTTGGTCTTGTAGTGTGAGTCGATGTACTCGATGAGCTCCTTCGTAACGAATGTCTCATACTTGTAGGTTGGATCAACGGGGCTGTCGAAGTACCAGCTGTCGTAGCCGCCGTCGGGCAACACAAGCATAATACCATAGCGGTCCACCCAATCAGAGGCCTTGCCCCAGGCGTCCCACTCCTCGAACTTGCCGCTGTGACCGTGCAGAAGATAGACCACCGAGAGGTCCTTCATCTCGTGGTAGCCGTCAGGCAAAACCACTCTCACCATCACATTCTTATCCATAGCCTTGCTATGAATGGCGATAGTCTCACGCTGGAAAGACCACGCCGAGCAGCACACCAAAATGGCTGCCATCAAGAGGAAAAGTTTTTTCATATTAATTTGAGTTTTGTTTTTACTTTCGCAGTAATGTGCAAATATACTCAAAAAGAGTGGAAAATAAGTTTGTATTCCCAATAAAATGATTAAATTTGCGTAAAGAATGGGATTTCTCATTCGTGAAAAATATTTTTGAAAAGAAGCGTTATGCTTATCTTGTACTTGAAAACGTAGGAAATTTTCAATTAGGATACAAGGATGGCATAGTGGTTCTCACGCTATAGCGTGGGCTACTATTGTTACATCTGTATCCGAGGTTTCCTACGACCTTCAAGTAAGAGTGTGGCATTGTGGTTCACGCTTTTAATTTGAATTAAAATTTAAACTATGTAATATATGTGGCTCAAAAGATTGATTGCAATTATTAATGTCAGCTTAATGACATGTCTTTCATTTGTTTCTGCTCAAACGACCTATTCGCCTGTAGTTAGAAGTAAAAACAATGACTGTATTATCGAAAAAGTACAGTTAACAAACAATGAAACTATTGTTACAATTAAAGTTCCCCGTTCAAAACAATGGGGCGGTTGGGTCAGATTTAGTTCCGCAACTGTTTTAGTTCCTGCTGACGCATGGAGTATCAATGATGCAAGACGCTCAAGATTGGGTTTCCCTGATTTCCTCCCGTCTTCTGAATATGCACAATTATATGCAGATGCTATTAGACGAATTCGAGAAGGTAGAGAAACTATGAGTGAGGATGGATTTTTAATTCGTAGTTTAGGAGCAGATCAATTGGATACTAAATACAAAATCACAGAAAAAGGTCGAGATTTCTATTATTTTGAGTTACATTTTGACAGATTGCCACATGGATGTGAAAATGTATATATAAGAGAACTTGAGGATGGAGGATTTGAATGGGTTGGTATTCAAATAAATAATCCATATCCAAATGTTCCAAATGTTGGGCTTAATGAGACTCAAATTAAACAGCGTATAGATAGCCAAAATGATGGTATTGTCGGTATTTATGAAGGTTTTTCTGGTAGTAAATATAAGTTAGCGTGTATAAAAGATGGCAATGACTATAAATTGATATATATGGGTAGTAATGAGCCACTTAATCAATGGCATTTTGGTGATGTAAAAGCAATGCTACAAGCAAGTGCAACACCAGGTTTCTTCAAAATGAATTGGTACATGGCGGATAAAACCATCAATAATGATGCTTACGTAATTTTTGAAGGTGGCAGTATGAAAGTAGTTATTGATAATGATGAAGAAGGTTATCTAAAAATGTACCCGACTTCTAGTTTTGCGAACAATCCGTCTGCTATTCAAGAATGGTCAGGTACAGGTTTTGCTCTTAAGAGTGGGTATGTCGTCACGAACTATCATGTTATTGAAAATGCAAAATCAATTAGTATTCAAGGCGTCAACGGAGATTTTGCCAAGCAATATGATGCAACAATTGTAGCTACCGACAAATACAACGATCTTGCATTATTACAGATAACAGATAACTCTTTTAAAGGATTTGGCACTATTCCGTATAGTGTTAAAACGACAGTTTCTGAAGTTGGTGAAGATATATTTGTATTAGGGTATCCTTTGACAAGTACAATGGGAGATGAAATTAAATTGACAACAGGGGTTATTAGTTCCAAAACAGGATTTCAAGGCGATGTTTCTCTTTATCAAATTTCAGCACCAGTTCAACCAGGAAATAGTGGCGGCCCTTTGTTTGATAATAATGGAAATTTGATAGGCATTATAAGCTCAAAGCATAGAGGGGCTGAAAATGTGAGCTATGCGATTAAATCATTGTATCTTAAGAATTTAATTGACAGCTCTGTTTCGGCTGCCATTTTACCTAATAATAATCGAATTGCAGGATTGCCATTGACAGGTAAAGTGAAAAGTTTAAAAAATTTTGTGTTCATGGTCAGTTGTTCAACTAAAGACTTAGACTATACAACGCAGAAGTTCCAAGTTAGGCAAGGCGTTTTCGTCGAAAAACAAAATACCTCTAATGTAATAATAAAAAGCGTTAAAGTGACCAAAGAATTTACTGCTATTGAAATGATTGCAGATAATGAGATAGGAGAACATGAGTATGCGAGTTGGTGTTGTATTAAAGAAAATACATATATACAAGCCGACAATAAACAGTATGTTATGACTAGAGCCGAAGGTATTAAGGTGGATCCTCAAGTGACATATTTCAATGGATCTCCCGATTCTATTGCGTTTACTCTATATTTTCCTCCAATTCCTGAAGGAATAAAATCAATAAATTTGATTGAACCAGGAGATGGCGATTGGAAATTTTATGGGATAAAGATTGAGAAAGAGAATAATTAAAATAATTATGTCTTTTGTGATAATGAAGGTGTATAATATCAATTTTGCCGTAAATGAAGAGTTGAAAAATTTAAAAAGATGTTTGATATCACGATTATTTAGTTAATTTTGCAAATAGTGAATTATTAACAAAAACTAAATAGAATGAAATCAAGATTTTTTATTGTGGCAGCAGCTGCCGCAATGTTGCTCTCGGCGTGCTGTGGCGAGTGCAAGAAGACAGAGTTGTTCAATGGTCAGGATCTTTCGGGCTGGGTCGGTTTTGTTGATCCCGAGAGTGGTGTGCCTGCTGAGCAGGTTTACTCTGTAAAGGATGGTAACATCTATGTTGAGGGTCAGCCATTCGGCTACCTCCGTACCGAAAAGAAGTATGGTGACTACACTCTTCATGTTGAGTGGCGTTGGGTTAGCGAGGGTTCAAACAGCGGTTTGTTCCAGCGCGTACAGGATGGCGACAAGTTGTGGTGTACAGCTATCGAGTGCCAGCTTTGCAGCGGTAAGGCGGGTGACTATGTGATGCTCGGCGGCGCGCAGATTCGTGAGGTTGAGTGCGTGGGCGAGTACCCTGTAAAGGATCGCATCGGCGACTATGAAAACCCAGTAGGCGAGTGGAATTCAGCCGACATCACCTGCGTTGGTAATGTTATTAAGGTGAAAATCAACGGCAAGGAGCAGAACGAGTGTACTTGCGACTTCACCGATGGTTACATCGCACTCCAGAGTGAGGGTGGGCCTATTGAATTCCGCAACATCTACATCACAGAGTAGCGAGTATCTTTTTGGTAAATTTTGCTTTGCGCTCCTCGACAATAGGTCCAACTATTGCCTTCGGAACTTAAATCAAAATTTCCTCAAAAATCTGACTCTCTTGAGGTGGTTGGAGTATCTTTTTGGTAAATTTCGCTTCGCATTCCTTGACAATAGGTCCACTATTGCCTTCGGAACTTAAAACAAAATTTTCTCAAAAATCTGATTCGCCGCAAGTGTGAGATGTGATTATAGAAACAAAAAAATGTCAGACCGAAAGTCTGACATTTTTACTTTTATAATATATTATCTTCGGTGGCGGGGCGGGGGTGGCGCGTGAAACGCGCTACGCCACCGAAGATGCAGGCTAAAGCCTGCGCCTTATTACTCAACATACAGCACCAGGCCCTTCAGGTATTCGCCCTCGGGGTGGTAGATGTTGATTGGGTGGTCGGCGGGCTGGGTGAGTTGGTGCAGGATGCGTACCTTTCTGCCAGCGATTGCCGCAGCCGAGAATACTGTTGTGCGGAACAGCTCCTTCGATACCGCCTGTGAGCAAGAGAATGTAAAGAGGATACCGCCGCTCTTAATCTGCGACAAGGCGCGAGCATTGATTCTCTTATATCCCTGCATTGCGTTTCCCAACACCTTGTGGTGCTTTGCGAAGGCTGGTGGGTCGAGGATGATAAGGTCGTACTTGCTGCCAATCTGCTTGATGTACTCCACCGCATCAGCCGCCACAGCCGAGTGCTTCACGCTGTCGCCAAAGTTGAGTTTCATATTCTCCTCGGCGAGTTGTACGGCGCGCTCCGAAGCATCCACCGAACAAACCTCCAAAGCGCCTCCCGAAGCCGCATAGACCGAGAAACCGCCCGTGTAGCAGAATGTATTGAGTACGGTGCGTCCCTTCGAGTAGTGCTTCACGAGTTCGCGGTTCTGGCGCTGGTCGAGGAAGAAACCTGTCTTCTGACCCTCCTCCCAGTTCACGAGGAACTTCTCGCCGTTCTCCTTCACGATGTGTGCCTTGTGGTTGCTCTTGCCCCAGATGTAACCATCCACCGCGTTCAAGCCAGCCTTGAAAGGTACGGTCTGCGAACTCTTGTCATAGATGGCTGTGAGTTTCTCTCCGTAGGTGTTACGCAGAGCCTCGGCAATAGCCATACGCGAGAGGTACATACCCACCGAGTGGCATTGCACCACAGCAACCGAGTCGTAGATGTCAATCACCAGACCAGGCAGCGAGTCACCCTCGCCGTGGACAAGACGATAGCAGTTCGTAGCCTCGTTGTCGGTAAGGTCGAGCGTGCGGCGCACATCATACGCCACTGCGATGCGGTTGTTCCACCACTGCTGGTCAATATCCTCTTCCTGCTCGAAGGTAAGCACACGCACGGCGATAGAGCCAATCTGATAGTGACCGCGAGCGATGAACTCGCCCGACTTGGTGAATACATCCACCACCTCGCCCTCTTTAATCTCGCCTTCGCTCTTCACGCGCTCGATAGCGCCCGAAAAAATCCAGGGGTGGCGACGCAGGAGTGACTCCTCCTTACCTCGTCGAAGGAATATTTGTGTTCTCATATTTTTGTGATTGATTATCGTTTTGTTGTCTTCTCTTGTCGTAGCGACGATGTGGTCGGCGTGGGCGCTTCGGTGCGCTCTTTATGACCTCCGCCGCTGGGGTTATCTCAAACGAGGGTAACTCCTTGATGGGCGGTGTCGCCATCAGTTTTTCGTAAATCTTGATGCAGACCCACGCATCCGTTGCGGCATACATCTGCTGTTGTGGGGTGAGCGTGCTCGCCTCCCAGTTGCTCAAGCGTTGCGCCTTCGACACTCTCTCGCCAAGCACCAGAGCCGACATCTTACGCAGACTCTTCTCCTCAATTCCCCAATACGACGCCATCTGTTGAAGGTCGATGAAGCCGCGCTCCTTGAAGTTGCGCAGGGCGTGCAACGAGCGTATGTCGCCCGCCACATCGGCGCCAATCTTCTTGATTGCGGGGTTGCTCAAAACCTTTAGTATGGCTGGGTGGAGTTTGGTGCGACACAGACGGATGAGGTAGCAATGCTTTGATGTAGAGAGTTGTAGCAGAGCCACCTTGTTCGTCACGCCCGCCTTGAACGAAGGGCGTGTCTCGGTGTCGAAACCGATGATTTGCTGTGCGCCAAGGTCGGCGCAGACCTTCTCAATCTGCTCCTCACGATCGACGACGATTATGCGCCCGTCGAAGTGAGCCGAGGGTAACTCGGCCGTCTGCTCGTTTGATATGGTAGATTGAAAAATCATCGTTTTTAACTTTACGAACTGCAAAGTTACTTATTTATTATGAGTTTTCCGCTTATAGCGCTCGAAATTTTACCATCTTCTTGCATCTGCTCGATTGTCGAGGCGATGACGGCGGGCTCAACCTTTATCTCGCGGCAGAGTTCGCGGGCGGTGAGTGGCTCGCGCTCCAGCAGGCGCAGAATGGTCGCCGCAAGGTCGGTTTTCTCGCTTTTTATGCGGCGTTTATTTGCCAGGCATACATCGCACACACCACAGGGAACAGCCTCATCATCACCAAAATAGCGCTGGATGACAACGCTGCGGCACTCCTTCTCATTGGCGGCATAGGAGAGCATATTCTCGAAACGCTCCTCCATCAGTTTTTTGCGGTGGTGGTAGGTCTCGGGCGCAATGAAGAGGTCCTTGGTAGGCAGGCGCTCCTCGTTGAAGAAGAGCATTGGCGACGAGTTGGCGGGGATGTAGCGGATGATTCTCATCTGCCACATTCTCTTGAGCAACTCCTTCACCTTCTCGACCGTGTAGCCGCTGGTGGCGGCAATCTGCTTCTCGTCGATTGTGCGGAACTCGGTGAAGATGCCGTTGTAAAGTCGTAATATCGTGCGAATTATATGGTCGAGGTCGTTGCGATCAACGCGTATCTTGTAGAGGTCGTCGCGGCTGATGCAGAACATCACCTTTGCGGGGTTTTCCATCTCCTCGGTGAGGGTGAGGTAGTTGTTCTGCTCAAGCAAATCCATCACCGCCTTTACCGTGCCGACATAGATTCTCTCGCGGCGACAAAATTCGTGTATATTGAATACTATCGAGGCATACAGACCATCGCCTACGGCCATCTGCACAAAGTCGCACACCTTCTCATAGACATTGCGAATGGTATCGAGCGAGGGGAACTCCTGCTCGAAGCGTTTTGTTATTCTGCTTTGGTCGTCGGACGCCACTAAAAGCACGGCATAACTGCGCTTGCCGTCACGACCCGCACGACCCGCCTCCTGGTAGTAACTCTCCAGCGAATCGCTCATCGTGTAATGTACCACAACCCTCACATCCGCCTTGTCGATACCCATACCGAAAGCATTGGTAGCCACCATAATACGCACTCTGCCCGATGTCCACTCCTCCTGTCGCATCGTGCGCTCGGCGTGGGGCAGACCAGCGTGGTAGTATGACGCCGAGATGCCCTCGGCGCGTAGTGTCTCGGCGAGTTGCTCGCAACCCTCGCGGGAGCGCATATAGACAATTCCCGAGCCCTCGACATTGCGAATTACGCGCAATAATTGTTCGTTCTTATCGTCGGTGTGGCGCACCGCATACGAAAGATTTGGTCGGGCAAAACTGCTGCGGATGATGTGCGGCTGCTCAAAGCCGAGATGGTGCATAATATCCTCCGCCACCATATTTGTAGCCGAGGCAGTGAGCGCCAGAACGGGGGTGTCGGGGAGCATTTTTCGTATCTCGGCGATACGCAGATATGATGGGCGGAAGTCATAGCCCCACTGCGAGATACAGTGTGCCTCATCAACGGCCAGAAGGCTCACATTCATTCGCTGTACGCGCAGTCTAAACGCCTCTGTTGCAAGTCGTTCGGGCGCTACATAGAGAAAGCGCACATCGCCATAGACGCAGTTGTCCAGAGCGATATCAATCTGCGTGAACGACAGTCCCGAGTGGATGGCAACGGCTGGGATGCCGAGTCGTTTTAGTCTATCCACCTGGTCCTTCATCAGCGCAATCAGAGGGGTGATGACGATGCAGACTCCCTCCTTTGCAAGGGCGGGCACCTGGTAGGTGAGCGACTTGCCGCCACCCGTTGGCATCAGGGCAAGCGTATCGCGTCCACTCATAATTGAGTGGATGATTTGCTCCTGACCTGGGCGGAACTCCTTGTAGCCCCAATATTTCTCAAGCGTCGCCTTCAGCAGCGCCTCCATATTTTCATTTTGCATCGCCATACGGTGCAAAAATACAAAAAAGCGCAGTAAGTTTTGCATTTGCCGATGTTTTTTTCTAATTTTGCCACGATATAGGTTAATTGATTCACTATGAGAATTAAGCAAGAGTATAAAGTTAGGAATATCGCGGGCGAAAATGTGGTCATTATGCAGGGTCATCACGGTGCTGATTTGACACGCATCATCTCGCTCAACGACAGTGCTCATTTGCTCTGGGAGACACTCTCTGGCAAGGATTTTTCGGTGGAGGATGCTGCCGAGGTGCTTGTGCAGAATTACGAGGTGGAGGCTGCGACGGCTGCGGGCGATGCCCAGAAGTGGATTGATAAACTTGCAGAGTGTCAATTACTTGAGTAGTGTATTAGGATGATGAAGTGGCGAAATAGAGGAGGCGTGAAAATCGCATCGGCAATCGCGTTGCTTGTGCTCTACATCTCGACGATGGTGGCAGGCGATGTGATGTCGTTGATGTGCGGTTGCAGCCACCACGACCACACTGCGGATGTACACACTGCGTTCCGCCACATCCATAAGTGCGACGCCGAGGAGTGCCACCACGACCACGCGTTGGAGTATGCTGTGCCCGAGATGAAGGGTCGCTGCTCGTGCAACCACGACCACTCGACAGAGATTAAACTCTACACACCCCCACAGACCCTCGAAAACTCACTTCGCCAGACTATTCTGCTGGCGGTGCTGATGGATAATTCGGTGACCATAGAGTCGCCCGAAGGTGCGTTATCATTTGTTTATCAGGAACATATCTTGCCCTCGCTGACGGCGGGGTATGGCGGCGGACAATCTCTGCGCGCTCCGCCTGCGATAGTGTAATTTGCTTGTAATGTGCGCTTTGGTGGCGCACGGAAGTTTAATTATATTATCATCAAAAAGACTATGAAAATCAAAAATATTTTGCTTTGTGCATTGCTTTCGTTCGTAGGTTATAGCGTTAGCGCACAGAATGTTAGCGGTGTTGTACGCGATGCCTCAAATGGCGAGCCATTGATCGGTGCTTCGGTCTATTGGCTGGGCACAAATGTGGGTATCGGCACCGAACTTGATGGCTCCTACAAGTTGCATCAGGTGAAGGGTTACGATCAGTTGGTTGCCGCCTATGTGGGCTACCAGAGCGACACAATCAAGGTCGAGGCGGGCGTTACCGTGGTGGACTTTGCATTGAAGAGCGCCACGGACATCGAGGAGGTGGTTGTTGAGGGTGGCCTTGGCAACTACATCAAGCACGATGGCCTCTTGAAGGGCGAGACAATCTCGTTTGCGGGTCTTTGTAAGATGGCCTGCTGCTCGCTTGCCGAGAGTTTCGAGAACTCGGCTTCTGTGACTGTGGGTTATAGCGATGCAATCTCTGGCGCGCGTCAGATTAAGATGCTCGGCTTGACTGGTACCTACACCCAGATTCTTGACGAGAACCGCCCGATTATGCGTGGCTTGAGCGCCCCTTATGGTTTGAACTATACGCCAGGTATGTGGCTCAACTCTATCCAGGTGTCGAAGGGTGTGGCTTCGGTTACGGCTGGTCACGAGGCTATCACGGGTCAGATTAATATGGAGCACCGCAAGCCTACAGACGAGGAGCGTCTGTTTGTGAACCTCTACTTCGACAGCGAGTTGCGCCCCGAGATTAACCTCTCGTCGGCTATTCCTTTGACTGCTGACAAGCGTCTCTCGACTGTGATTTTGGCTCACGGCTCGATGGATACCCAGTCGCACGATATGAACAAGGATGGTTTCCGCGACCTTCCCGAGACACGCCAGATTAACATCGCCAACAAGTGGCTCTATCAGGGCAAGAATGGCGAGCAGTTGCGCTGGGGCTGGAAGTATGTCGATGAGAACCGCTTGAGCGGTGAGATGGCGTACAAGCACTCGATGCGTGATGAGATGACCGAGTCGCTTTCGGTGTATGGCTCGCATATGGACAACAAGGGCGCGAATGCTTATGTGAAGTTTGGTATGCCAGTCGGTAAGTCGGTTTACGACGAGGTGGAGGGCGAGGAACTTCGTTCAAATATCGCCTTTGTTGCCGACTACAACTACTTCAAGGAGGATGCCTACTTCGGTCTGAATACCTACGATGGTCACGACAGCGCGTGGTGGTTGAACTTTATGTATGCTCACTACTTCTCGCCTCGCTCGTCGATGATTATGGGTGCTTCGGCGTCGATTTCAAATGGCACAGAGACTTTGCGAAACAATGTCGTGCTGACAAACAAGGAACGCTGGACAGGCGTGGCGTATAATATCAAGCAGTATGTTGAGCCAGGTTTCTATGCCGAGTACACATACAATGTGCCAGAGAAGTTATCTTTGGTGCTGGGTGTTCGTGGCGACTGGATGAGCGGAAAGGATATTGAGCCAGCGATGCCAGATGCAGGCGTGGATAATGTTGCCTTCTATACCCCAGAGCAGCGTTTTGCCTTGACCCCTCGCTCTCATATCCGTTGGAATGTGACACCTTCGACCGTGGTGCGCGCGTCGGCTGGTTTGGGTTATCGTCGTGCAAGCATCTTTACCGACAACATCTGGATGATGGCTACGGGTCGCAAGATTATCACTAAAGACCTCAATAACGATATCGAGCAGGCGCTCACAGCGGGCGGTAGCATCACGCAGACCCTCAAGTTGGGTGGCTATGCTGATGCAACAATCAGTTTCGACTACTTCCGCACACAACTCTACAACACTGTGTTGGCTGACCAGGAGTTGGGCGCGGCGATGAATACTCCAGCCGATGAGATTTGGATTTACAACACTGATGACAAGTCGTTCTCTGATACCTATCAGGTCGATTTCCAGTGGACTCCAGTCAAGGGTCTTGACCTCTTCGCAACCTATCGCTACACTAACGCGAAGGTTAGCCTTTTGCGCGATGGCGTGAGCCACCTTGTGGAGCGTCCACTCACAAGTCGCTATAAAACTTTGCTCAATGTACAATATGCGACCCCATTCCGTCGTTGGGTATTTGATGTTACAGCCCAGTATAATGGTCCTATGCGCCGTCCATCACTTGATGGTGACATCACACGAAGCGACCTATCGCCCGCATACCCTATGTTCTATGCGCAGGTGAGCCGCAAGATTCGCGATGTGGAGGTATATCTCGGTTGCGAGAATATTGCTAACTATATGCAGCAAGACCCAATTCTCAACACCGCCGACCCATTCTCGCCAGCGTTTAACTCGTCGAGTGTGTGGGGTCCGTTGATGGGACGCAAGTTTTATATCGGTTTGCGCTACAACCTGTACTAAATGCGTCTAAAAAGTGATTTCAGCGTTACGCTCGCTCTCGAAATCCTCATTTACGCTTAAGTAAACTGCGGTTTCTTGAGTCTCGCAAGCCTTGAAATCCCAATTTTATCCGCATTTAGGGGGGGTAAAGTAAAGGAAAAGAAATAAAAAAGTAAAACACTTAAAACTTATACAACTATGAAGAAGATTTTAATGCTCTGCCTCGTGGCAGTTTTGGGTTTCGGTATCGCTGATGCGGTAGCACAGAAGAAGGATGTGAATGTGAAGACCACAGTGTTTCTCACTGACATCGACTGCGAGGGTTGCGCCAAGAAGGTGACGAACTCTATCCCATTCGTTAAGGGTGTGAAGGATGTTAAGGTCGATGTTCCTACAAAGACCGTTACCGTGACTTACGATGCTACAAAGAGTAACGATGAGGCTTTGGTAAAGGCGTTTACAAAGATTAAGGTTAAGGCTGCGCCAGCGCCAGCAAAGAAATAGGGATAATCTCTTGTATGATAAAAGGACTGTCGAGCAATCGGCAGTCTTTTTTTTGTTGTGCGGGAAATCTATCTTCGGCGGCAGAGGAGTATATAAATAACGGAAGGAATAAAAACTTTGCGAAAAATTTACTATATTTGTAATATCGTAATTACTAACCTTAAAACTCTTGAAAATATGAATTCAAAACGCCTTTATTCGTTGGATGCGTTGCGCGGTTTCGATATGTTTTTCATTATGGGACTCTCGGGACTGATTGCGGCGTTGTGTGCTTTGGCGCCTAATGCCTTTACCGATGCTATCGCATTGCAGATGAAGCATGTAGCGTGGGATGGTCTGCGTCATCACGACACCATCTTCCCTCTGTTTTTGTTCCTTGCGGGAGTGTCGTTCCCATTCTCGATGGCAAAGTCGCAGGAGATGGGCGCATCGAAGGGGCAAATCTACCTGAAAATCGTTCGCCGAGGCGTGATGCTTATCCTGCTCGGTATGGTCTATAATGGTCTGCTCCGTCTGGAGTTTGATACGCTGCGTTGCGCGAGCGTTTTGGGTCGCATCGGCTTGGCGTGGATGGTGGCGGCGCTGCTCTATGTGAGTTGCGGCGTGAAGGTGCGCGCGGCGTTGTCGGTGGCAATCCTGGTGGGTTATGCACTGCTCTCGAAGTATGTCGGTGCGCCCGATGTTGAGGGTGCTGACCCTCTCTCGATGCAGGGCTCGCTGGTGGGTTATATCGACCGATTGTTTATGCCTGGTAAGTTGATTTACGACGGCGGTCGCTTCGACCCCGAGGGTCTGTTGTCGGCTCTGCCAGCGGTGGTTACGGCTATGCTCGGTATCTTTACGGGCGAGTTGATTCGCTTGCCAGAGGAGCGAGTTTCGGGTAATCGCAAGAGCCTTTATATGGTGCTTGGTGCGGTGGTTCTGGCGTTGGTGGCTGTGGCTGCAAAGGGCTTTGTGCCAATCAATAAGATGTTGTGGTCGAGCACATTTGTATGCGCGGTGGGTGCTTACTCGCTGGCGTTGATGGCGCTGTTTTACTATATCATTGATGTGCGTGGCTGGCGTGGCTGGACGCTGCCTTTCCGTGTTGTGGGAATGAACTCCATCACGATTTATCTCGCCCAGCGCATCATCAATTTCAGCGGTATTTCCAACTTCTTTTTCGGCGGTGTGGCGGGTCTTTGCTCCGAGTCCTGGGCGGCTGTGGTGAACTCTGCGGGCTATGTTTTGGTCTGCTGGTTGTTCCTATACTTCCTCTATCGCAAGCAGGTCTTTTTGAAGATATAGAAATCGTAGGCAAAATGTGTGGATAATTTGCATTTTTTTTGTATTTTTGCCAGATATAATTGCTTACTATGGCTGAAAAAGAGATAATAGATACAATAGAGGGCGAATACAAATATGGTTTCACCACCGATATCGAGACCGAGACTATCGCTCGTGGTTTGAACGAGGATGTCATCCGCCTTATATCGGCAAAGAAGGAGGAGCCCGAGTGGATGCTGGAGCGCCGTCTGAAGGCGTTTCGCCACTGGCAGCAGATGCCTCTCCCGGAGTGGGCGCATCTCAACATCCCCGAGATTGATTTTCAGGATATAATCTACTATGCTGCGCCCAAGCAGGTCAAGAAACTCGGCTCGATGGACGAGGTGGACCCTGAACTCAAGCGCACATTTGACAAGTTGGGTATTCCACTCGAGGAGCAGATGGCGTTGGCGGGCGTTGCCGTTGATGCCGTGATGGACTCTGTGTCGGTAAAGACCACCTTCCGTGAGACTTTGGCGGAGAAGGGTATCATCTTCTGCTCAATCTCGGAGGCTATTCGAGAATATCCCGAACTCATACAGAAATATCTCGGTACGGTTGTTCCATACACCGACAACTACTACGCTGCGCTGAATGCCGCAGTCTTTTCCGATGGTTCATTCTGTTACATCCCCAAGGGCGTGCGCTGCCCAATGGAACTCTCGACCTACTTCCGCATCAATGCCGAGAATACGGGTCAGTTCGAGCGTACACTGCTTGTGGCGGATGAGGGTGCTTATGTGAGTTACCTCGAGGGCTGTACTGCGCCTCGTCGTGACGAGAATCAGTTGCACGCCGCGGTGGTGGAGATTATCGTGGAGCGTGATGCCGAGGTGAAATACTCTACCGTGCAGAACTGGTACCCAGGCGACAAGGAGGGCAAGGGTGGAATCTATAACTTCGTGACCAAGCGAGGTCTGTGTCGTGAGGGCGCGCGCCTCTCGTGGACGCAGGTGGAGACTGGCTCGGCCATCACCTGGAAGTACCCAAGTTGCGTTCTGTTAGGCGATAACTCGGTGGGCGAGTTCTACTCTGTGGCGATGACAAACAACTATCAGCAGGCTGATACGGGTACAAAGATGATTCACATCGGTCGCAACACCCGCAGCCGCATCGTCTCGAAGGGTATCTCGGCGGGCAAGAGTCAGAATGCCTATCGTGGTCTGGTGCGCGTAGCGAAGGGTGCGGAGAATGCCCGTAACTACTCGCAATGCGACTCTCTGCTGATTGGCGACAAGTGTGGCGCACACACCTTCCCAGTGATTGATACGCGTAACTCGTCGGCTGTTGTGGAGCACGAGGCAACGACATCGAAGATTTCCGAAGAGCAGTTGATGTATTGCCGTCAGCGCGGTCTCTCGACCGAGGATGCTGTGGGTCTTATCGTGAACGGCTACGCCCGCGAGGTGCTGGCGAAGTTGCCGATGGAGTTTGCCGTTGAGGCGCAGAAACTGCTGGCTATCAACCTTGAGGGCTCGGTGGGTTAATTTTAGTTTGAGAATAAAACAAATAGATATGTTAAAAGTTAAGAATTTGCACGCCTCGGTGGGCGATAAAGAGATACTTCGTGGTATCAACCTTGAGGTTCACGCAGGCGAGGTACACGCCATTATGGGTCCTAACGGCTCGGGTAAATCGACGCTCGCTTCGGTGCTGGCTGGTAACGAGAAGTTTACCGTAACCGAGGGTGAGGTGGAGTTTATGGGTCAAAACCTGCTCGACCTTTCGATTGAGAACCGTGCCCGTATGGGTCTCTTCCTGGGTTTTCAGTATCCTGTTGAGATTCCAGGTGTTACGATGGCTAACTTTATGAAGATGGCAGTGAATGAGCAGCGTAAGTTCCGTGGCGAGGAGCCATTGACAGCGGGCGAGTTCCTGCGTATGATGCGCGAGAAGAGTGCCGTAGTGGAACTCGATTCAAAACTTACGAGCCGCGCCGTAAACGAGGGTTTTTCGGGTGGTGAGAAGAAGAAGAACGAGATTTTCCAGATGGCGATGCTCGACCCAAAGTTGGCGGTGCTCGATGAGACCGACTCTGGTCTTGATATCGACGCTTTGCGCGTGGTGGCTACGGGCGTTACGAAGTTGCACACGCCAGAGAACGCTACGGTGGTGATTACCCACTATCAGCGTCTGCTGGATTACATCGTGCCTGACTTTGTCCATGTGCTCTATCACGGTCGCATCATCTATTCGGGCGACAAGTCGTTGGCGCTGAAACTCGAGAAGGAGGGTTACGATTGGCTTATTAACGAATACGATAAGTAGCGATGGGTGTGGTTGAATATTTGACCTCGTTGTGTGACGGCAACCTTGCCTCGGGAGAGATTACTCTCGCGGACGGTACGCCTGCGTTGCTATTGGTAAACCCCACCAAGGTTGAGTGTGGTGTTGCCGAGCAGGGCGAGGAGTATCTGGTTGTTGTGCATACCCACGACGGCGAGTCGAAGTTGGTTGTGGACCTTATGCCATATGCCAAGTTGCGTATGGTGCAGGTGTCGCTCGATAATGCCAAGTGCCGCTGCGAGATGCGTCAGCAGGCGGGTAGCCACAGTGATGTGGTGAGCATCGCAGTGGGTGCAGGCGAACTCGATTATATGTTTGATTTGAATGGCTCTTACGCTGTGAGCAACCTCCGCACAGCCTTCTTGGCAGGTGGCGAGGAGAGTGTCAAGGTGGGTGTGAGAGTAAACCATAATGTCTCGGATTGCAGCAGCCACTCTTTGGTGAAGGGTGTTGCGGGCGGCAAGGCGCAGGGCGAGTTTGAGGGTATGGTCTATGTGGCGACCGATGCCCAGCGCACCGATGCTGTGCAGACCTCGCGTAATATCGTCATTGGCGACGAGGCTCGTATCCAGACCAAGCCACAGTTGGAGATTTATGCCGACGATGTGAAGTGTTCTCACGGCGCTACCGTAGGACAACTCGACTCGGAGGCTCTTATGTA
>JAFZFR010000017.1 GCA_017555805.1 Alistipes sp.
CTATTGAGTGGAGGATTAATCCTCATTCGAGGCTTTTCCTCCTCGCGGCTCGGCAAAGTATGCAAGCATCCTCTGCTCTCGCTCCGCAGCGTCGGTTACCTTCGCCACCCTTTGGGTGTCGGGTAATGACATAATTATGACACTACAACACTAAAGTATATAATTCTGAAAAATAATTTTGAATTTTGAATTCTGAATTTTGAATAACTTAAAGTGCCGAGTCAAACTGGTGCAGGAAGCGCACATCGTTCTCAAAGTAGAGGCGGAGGTCCTTCACGCCATACTTGAGCATTGCGATACGCTCAACTCCCATACCAAATGCGAAACCCGAGTACTTCTTCGAGTCAATGCCGCTCGACTCCAGCACATTAGGATCCACCATACCGCAACCCATAATCTCCAGCCAGCCAGTGCCCTTGCAGACATTACAGCCCTTGCCGCCGCAGAGGTTACAACTAACATCCATCTCTGCCGATGGCTCGGTGAATGGGAAGTATGATGGGCGCAGACGAATCTTTGCGCTCTCGCCGAACATCTCCTTGGCGAAGTAGAGCAGTGTCTGCTTGAGGTCAGCGAACGATACATTCTCGTCGATGTAGAGACCCTCCACCTGGTGGAAGATACAGTGTGCACGGTAAGAGATAGCCTCGTTACGGAACACACGACCAGGCATTACGATGCGGAGAGGTGGCTGCTGATGCTCCATCTGACGCACCTGAACCGATGAGGTGTGGGTACGCAACATCACATCCTTGGTGTCGGCAACTGCGCCGCGCTTCTCCACGAAGAATGTATCCTGCATATCGCGCGCTGGGTGCGAGAGAGGGAAGTTAAGAGCCGAGAATACATGCCAGTCATCCTCAATCTCGGGACCCTCTGCTACGGTGAAGCCGAGGCGAGAGAATATCTCTACAATCTGGTTTTTCACGATTGAGATTGGGTGGCGTGAGCCGTCGGCATCTGCCGAGCCTGGGCGGGTCATATCCTCTACCGCTGCCACCTTCACCTCCTTGCCGCTACCGAGGGTAGCCTTCAGGGTGTTGATGCGCTCCTGCGCCGCCTGCTTCAGGGCGTTTATCTTCTGACCGAGTTCACGCTTCTGCTCGGCTGGCACCTGCTTGAACTCCTCCATCAGGGCTGTCAGTTCGCCCTTCTTGCCGAGGATTTTGATGCGGAACTCCTCCACCTCCGCTGCTGTTGTAGGGGCGAATGCCTCCACCTCGTGGAGTAAAGAATTAATTTTCTCTATCATTGTAATTGGTTTTTTATATATTTTTCGGTATTTTTGCGTTAGTACAGTATATATAACGCGCAAAGTTAAGTAAAAAATATGAAAACTGCCCGATTTTTTACACTAATTGCACTCTGTTTTATGGTGCTTTTGTGGTTGCGGCCCTCGGTGGCGGCAGAAAAAATATATCCGGAAGTGGTCGAAAAGGTCTCGCTTGCCTCTCTGCCCGACTCTGTGGGTGGCACGGAGTTCGCTCCAGTCGAGGGCAAGGTGGGTCTTGTGCTGGCGGGTGGCGGCGCAAAGGGTTTTTATCATATCGGCGTCATCAAGGCGCTCGAGGAGAACAACATCCCGATTGACTATGTGGCGGGTACCTCGATGGGTGCTATCGTCGGCGCGTTGTATGCGGCGGGATATACGCCAGAGCAGATGGAGCAGTTGGTGCTCTCGGGCGATGTCGAAAGGTGGGCGATGGGTCACATCGATGACAAGTATCGTTACTACTACCTTAAGCAGCACGCCCCCTCGCGACTGGCCGTCTATGTCGATATGAAGCGCGATACCGTGGAGCGCAAGAGTTCGGTGAACCTCGCGCTACCCCACTCGTTTATCAACACTACGCAGATTGATATGGCCCTCGTGGAGATTTTCGGCAGCGCAAACGAGGCTTGCGGCGGCGATTTTGACCGCCTGATGATTCCCTTCCTCTGCGTGGCGAGCGATATGAATGCCCATAAGGAGGTGATTATGCGCGAGGGTAATCTGCCCTTTGCTGTGCGTGCCTCGATGGCATATCCTATGGCGTACAGTCCCGTGACGGATGATGAGGGCAGGGTGCTGGTGGATGGCGGATGTCAGGATAACTTCCCCTGGAAACCGATGAAGCGGGAGTTCGCGCCCGACTTTATCGTGGGCTCGGTATGCCTTGAGAGTGAGCAGATTGCGCGTCCGTCATCGTCGGTCGAGACGCAGGTGATGGCGCTCGTGACGAAGCCCACCGACTACAACCTTCCCGCCGAGGATGGCATCACCGTATTCCGCAATGTCGATTACAGCGTCTTTGACTTCAAGGCGGGTAGCAAGATTATAGAACTGGGCTACGAGGATGCTCTTGAGCGTATGGAGCAGATAAAGTCGCGCCTGAACACACGCCGCACGCGAGTGGAGGTGGCGCAGCGCCGCGAGGCGTTTCTCGACGGTTGTCCCGATATGCGTTTCGGCGACCTCCGCATCAAGGGTCTGCGTAAGCGTCAGGGCGAGTATGCGCGTGTGCTGACGGGTATGGAGAAGTTGCGCGACACCACCACGCGCGAGAACCTCACCATCGCGCAGGTGAAGGATAAATACCTCACGCTGATGGCTACGGGCAGTTTCACGACGAGCGGCTTCCCACGCATCCACTACGATTCGTTATATGGTGATTATGAGATAGATATAAACCTCTCATCGAAGCCAAGTTCAAAGTTTCTGGTGGGTGGTAATGTATCCTCTACGGCATTCAACCAGGCGTTCCTCGGCTACAACTTTACACGCCTCTCGCGCACCTCGCAGAACATCTACGCCGACCTCTTTCTGGGTCCTGTGTCGAGCGTTATCAAGGTGGGCGGACGCACCATATTTCTGCGTCGCACACCGATGTATTTCGACTACTCGATTGAGGCTTCGTGGCTCTCCACCCTGCGTGGTACCTTCGGCAAGATAACCCCCTCATACAGTGCTATCGAGGCGCGTACGGTCGAAAACTTTATCCACGCTGGTACGGGCGCTGCGGTGGGTAAGAAGAGCATCATCGAACTATCGGCAAATGCGGGTCACAACTACTTCTCGTATGTAGCCCCCTACGACGAGGCTGACAGCCCACACACCCACGACAGGTTCCGCTTTGCGGCGATGCAACTTAAGTACGAGCGCAGCACACTCGACAAACTCACCTTCGCCACCCGAGGCTCACACCTCTCGCTCTCGCTCATTGGCGTGACGGGTCGCGACCGCTATGAGAATGCTATGCTCAACGCCCTGGGCGAGTTCGCCACACAGCGACGCCGCTGGCTGGGTGCGAAGTTCCAGTGGGAGCACTACCCTGGCGACTGGGCAAAGTCAAGAATATCAACGGGATATAATATCGAGGCGGTCTATACCAACCACCCCCGCTTCGCCAACGACTACGCCACCACCCTCTCATCGCCCCGCTACACCCCTATCGCCCACTCGAAGATGGTCTATATGCCCGAGTTCTTCGCCGACACATACATCGCGGCGGGCCTGATGCCTACATTCAAACTTTGGGACAACCTCTTCCTGCGTGTGAGTGCCTACGCGATGCTGCGTGACCTGACGCGTATGCAGGAGCATATGAGTGTGCGCGACTATATGCACTACATCGGCGACCTCTCGCTCATCTACCACTCCCGCATAGGTCCGCTCTCACTCTCCGCCACCAAGTATAATTTTACATCGCGCAACAACCTTTATGTGATGTTTAACTTCGGTAATCCTATCTTTGGAAAGCGCGGCTTATACTATTAATTCAAAATTTAGAATTCAAAATTCAAAATTAGATTTAGATTTAGGGTTGCCGTTGTGTGACCCTGTTTTTTTTGCGTCATAGCACATAACAAATGCGCCTCGGCACGAGGCGTATCTAAAGTGGGCGTAACGCGCTTTGCGCGTCACCCCCCCCCGTCCACTTTAGATAAATTCATTCCTCCTCAAAATAAATAACAAAAAAAGGTTGCTAAACTTTAGCAACCCTAATTTTGAATTTTGAATTATGAATTCTAAATTGAGAAATTCTATTTCTCTGTCTCTAACCCCTTCTCAATAAGGTACATAGCGTTGTGGCTCATACTCATTGACGAGAAACCGCCATCGTGGTAGAGGTTCTGCATTGTAATCTTGCGTGTGTAATCCGAGAAGAGCGTGAGCACATAGTCGGCGCACTCCTCGGCTGTGCCGTTGCCCAGTGGCGACATCGCCTCCGCATAGTCGAGCAACTTGCTCAAGCCCGACACGCCGCTGCCCGCTGTGGTGAGCGTGGGCGACTGCGATACGGTGTTGATACGCACCTTGCGCTCGCGACCATACACATAACCGAACGAACGCGCGATAGACTCCAGCAGAGCCTTCGCATCCGCCATGTCGTCATAGCCGCATACGGTGCGCTGTGCCGCCAGATAGGTGAGCGCAACGATTGAGCCCCACTCGTTGAGCGCATCCTTCTCGTAGGCCACCTTGATGACCTTGTGGAACGATACTGCCGAGATGTCGAGCGTCTTGTTCAGGTACTCGTAATTGAGGTTTTCGTATGTAAGACCCTTACGCAGGTTTGGCGACATACCTATCGAGTGGAGGATGAAGTCGAACTTACCGCCGAAGTGCTCCATAGCCTTATCCACCAGAGCCTCCAAATCCTCAACCTTGGTAGCGTCGGCTGGCACAACGATGGTGTTGCACTTTTCCGCGAGTTCATTGATTGAGCCGAAGCGCAATGCTGCTGGCGCGTTGGTCAATACGATTTCGGCACCCTCCTCGACTGCTCGTTCAGCGACCTTCCAGGCGATAGACTGCTCGTTGAGAGCGCCGAAGATGATACCCTTCTTTCCTTTAAGTAAATTTCCCATTTTATTCCTTTTTTTAGTTGGGTGAGGCTCGAAAACGACAAAAAATGCCGAATTTTTGCTTTCACCGCCATTTGTTTGTGTGTCAAAGATAAACAAAAGGTTGGAAAGTGAGTGATAATAACAAAAAATTTCTTTATCTTTGTCGTGAATATGCGTGCGTGGTGGCGAATTTTACCTCGGGTGGGGCGAATGAGCATACTGCGGCGGCGCAAAATGTGTGTGGACACAGCAAAAACAAGCAAAGAGAAAACAGATAAAATCATCAATAAAAACTTAAAAACAAAAATTATGTTCGCAATTGACAATTACGATTTCACCGGTAAGCGTGCAATCATCCGCGTTGATTTCAATGTGCCCCTCAACGGCGAGGGTCAGGTAACAGACGACACTCGTATCCGTGCTGCTATCCCAACAATCAAGAAGGTGTTGGAGAAGGGTGGCTCAGTAATCCTGATGTCACACCTCGGTCGTCCAAAGAAGAACCCAGATCCAAAGTTCTCATTGGAGCAGATTATCCCTGCTATCGAGGCTCGCTTGGGCGTTACAGTTCAGTTCGCAGGTGACTGTATGGGTGAGAAGGCTGCCGAGATGGCTGCTGCTTTGAAGCCAGGTGAGGTTATGTTGTTGGAGAACCTCCGTTTCTACGCAGAGGAGGAGGGTAAGCCACGCGGCTTGGCAGAGGATGCTACCGACGAGGAGAAGAAGGCAGCAAAGAAGGCTCTCAAGGAGGGTCCACAGAAGGAGTTCGTCAAGAAACTCGCTTCTTACGCTGACTGCTACATCAACGACGCATTCGGTACTGCTCACCGCGCTCACTCATCTACAGCCCTCATCGCTGACTACTTCCCACAGGACAAGATGTTCGGTTATGTGATGGAGAACGAGTTGAAGGCTATCGACGGCGTGATGTCTGACCCACAGCGTCCATTCGTAGCAATCGTAGGTGGTTCAAAGGTATCTACCAAGATCACTATCATCGAGAAGTTGATGGAGAAGTGCGACAAGATCATCATCGGTGGCGGTATGACTTACACATTCGCTGCTGCCCAGGGTGGTAAGGTAGGTAACTCAATCTGCGAGCCAGATATGTTCCCAGTAGCATTGGAGATTTTGAAGAAGGCCGAGGAGAAGGGTATCAAGATTGTTACATCTCCAGATGCTCTCATCGCTGATGACTTCTCACAGTCAGCAAACACTCAGGAGGCTCCAGCAGACGCTATTCCAGACGCTTGGGAGGGTGTTGATATCGCTTCTGAGGGTAAGGAACTCTTCCGCAAGGAGATTCTCGAGTGCAAGACTATCCTCTGGAACGGTCCAGTAGGCGTATTCGAGATTGACAAGTTCGCTACAGGTTCAAAGGCTGTTGCTGACGCTATCGCCGAGGCTACTGCTAACGGTGCGTTCTCACTCATCGGTGGTGGTGACTCTGTTGCTTGCATCAACAAGTTCGGCTTGGCACAGCAGGTTTCTTATGTTTCAACTGGTGGTGGTGCTCTCCTCGAGTATATGGAGGGTAAGGTTCTTCCAGGTGTAGCAGCAATCCGCAAGTAAAAATTATTTCTCGTGGTGTTTTCGGCGTTATGCTTGCGTCATAATTGCTCACATACGCTTGGTATGCTCCGCATTATGCCGCCGCGCAAGCCTTGAAAACCCTCACGATAAATGAATTTTTGGAAAGTGTCTAATTTGGCAAATTATCCAACTTTTTGGGTAAAATTGTTTCTCGTGGCACCTTTGCCTTCTTGCTTGTCCCCGAAATGCTCATTTACCTCAAGTAAACTCCGCTTTCGTGGACTGCGACAATAAGACAAATCTGCTCGCGATAAATGAATTTTAGATAGAATTCAGAAATTTTGAATTCAGAAATTCTGAATTCTGAATTACCAATAAGGGTCGACTAACCTCGACCCTTATTTTGATAAAGAGAGATAGGCGATGAAGGGAGAGTACATAAAAAGAGCACTGAAAACCATAGTTGTGGCGGTGGCGGTGCTGACCCTGCAAGGTGCGTGGGCGGCAAACCGAGTCTTTGAGTTTGAGCAGTGGCGTGTCGAGGTGGATAACCGCTCGGGCAGTGTCACAATCGACTACGGCGAGCAGCGATTGCTCAACAAGAGCAATGCTGTGTGGGGTGCTGACAACCATCGTCGCGCAATGTCGCAGGCTACGGCATACCGCGTGGCAATGTCGCCCAACAGCGACATCTACGGCGAGGGCAAGGTCATCACGCTGCGTGCCACATACGCCCAGCAGCGCATCGAGCAGCGCATCTACCTCTACGCGGGCAAGCCATTCATCCACACCGAGTTGGAGGTGGCGGCGGCAGATGGTGTGGCGCTGAACTATATGGCGCCCGTAAGCATCCGCGAGGGCTACACGCTCCTCGCTGGCGGCACTGCGAAGGATTACCACTCGCTCTTTATCCCCTTTGACAACGATGCCTTTATCCGCTATCGTTCCATCCCCTTTGGCTCTCCGACGGAGAGTTACGGCGTGACCGCCTTCTTCGATGCCGCGAGCCGCAGAGGTATGGTGGTGGGTGCTGTGGAGCACACCGAGTGGAAGAGCGCCATCAACGCCACCACCAAAGGTGGTGACATCACCTCGTTGAACATCTACGGCGGTGCTTCATCTGCCGTCACGCGCGACCTTTTGCCACACGGCAAGGTGGTGGGGCAGAGTGTCAAGTCGCCCCGCATAACCATCGGCTGGTGGGATGACTGGCGCGAGGGTATGGAGTCCTTCGGCGAGCAGTGCGCTCTGTTCGCGCCGCGTCTGCCCTCGATGGGTGGGCGACCATTCGGCTGGAACAGTTGGGGTGCGCTGGCTACGAAGGTGACATTCCAGAAGGCCGTTGAGGTGTCGGACTTTATCCACGACAACCTCCAGAGCCGCAGTTTCGAGAACGATGGCGTGGTCTATATCGACATCGACTCCTTCTGGGATTTCGGTTTTAGACCCGACCAGCACAAAATCTTCGTCGAGCACTGTCGCAAGAATGGTCAGAAGGCGGGCATCTACTGGTGTCCCTTCACCGACTGGGGCGGCAACGCCAAGGCAAGGGTGGTGCGTGGTATGGACTACCGCTGGGAGGATGTATATATCCGCGCCAAGGGCGAGCCCGTTAAGTTCGACGGCGGCATAGCCATCGACCCGACACACCCCGCGGTGCGTAGGCGTATAGAGTTGCAAATCAAGCAGTTCCTGGAGTGGGGTTATGAGTTTGTAAAGTTGGACTTTATGGCTCACGGAGCCTATCAGTCGGACTCCTACTACGACAAGAGCATCACAACGGCGATGCAGGCCTACAATCAAGGTATGCGCTACATCGTGGGGCAGTGCGAGGGCAAGATGTGGATAAATCTCTCGATTGCGCCGCTCTTCCCCGGCAACTACGCCCACAGCCGCCGCATCAGTTGCGATGCGTGGGCTGACATCAACAACACCGAGTATGTGCTCAACTCGCTGACCTACGGTTGGTGGCTCGACCGCATATATCACTACAACGATGGCGACCACATCGTCTATCGTGGCGTGACCGAGGGCGAGAACCGCGCCCGCGTGACCTCGTCGGCTATTACGGGCGTCTATTTTCTGGGTGACGATATGAGCCTTCAGGGTGACGCCAAAGCGAAGGCGAAGGTGGTGCGAAACACCACTAATGCCGACATAAACGCGATTGCCCGCACCTGCCCATCGTTCCGCCCGCTGAAGATTGGGCGTGGCGACAGGGGTGCCGACATCTTCTACCACCGCACCGAGGAGTACCTCTATGTGGCGGCGTTCAACTTCTCGGGTCGTGAGGTTAAGCGCGACATCGACCTCTCTCGCTTGGGGCTTGCCCCCGACGGCGAGTACCACGCCAAGGAGTTGTGGTCACAGAGGACAACGCTCGTCAGGGGTTACATCCCCGCCACAATCGGCGCGAAGGATGTTGTGGTATATCGCATAAACTGCGGAACAAAGACTAAATAAACGAAAAAAACTATGAGAAAACTTTTAACATTATCGTTGGCAGCCATCGCAATGATGGTGTCATCGTGTGGCAAGAAGCCTGTCGCACCTTATGAGGAGCGCGTGGCGGAGACCCTGAAAATCAAGGTGGCGGTGGTCTATGAGGACCCTGTCGTGACCGAGGACGGCAAGCGTCTGCACGAGGTGAGCCGCATCGGCGAGTGGCCATACTGGAACAACCCATTCGAGCAGGTGAAGGTCTTTGAGCGCGATATGGAGGCTGCGACAAACGGTGTGGTCGATTATGAGATTGTGATGGAGGTTGAGACCCCTCACTTCTACACCTACAAGACCAACGCCGAGGGCAAGCGCGAGTGGCTCACTGCCGAGGATATCGCCGCCTACTGCAAGAACTGCGATGTGCCAGGCTTCCTCTCGGAGGGTATGGGCTTCGACTACTTGCAACTCATTGAGGATTACGGCTTTGGCAAGATGCGCGACGCGGGCGAACTGCACGAGGTGTGGGTATATACTCACCCTGGCTCTTGTATGTTTGAGTCACGCCTCATCGGCGAGGGCGCATTCTGGTGCAACTCCGAGGGTATCACAACCGAGATGGGCGCGAAGAACAAGCGCTTGTTGCCGGTGATGTTCTTCAACTATGAGCGCACCGTAGATTTGGCGCTGCACAGTTATGGTCACCGCGTGGAGTCCATTATGGCGAATGTATATGGTCTGGAGGATGAGTGGTGGAAGAACGAGGGCTGCGACAAGGCAGAGCAGCTCACCGCAATCCAACTCTTCTCATCTTATCAGGGCACATACTCGAAGTATGAGCAGGGCTATGGTCACATCGGCCTTATCCACTTCCCACCCAACGGCGAGCGCGACTACGACTACTCGAACACCAAGACAGCCTACACCTATGCTGACGAGTGGATGAACTACCCAAATATGGAGTTCACTAAAGAGAGGGCTCGCGAGGTGAACAACACCGAGTGGGCGCACGAGGGTGGCGACCAGTGGGGTTATATGATATGGTACTTCAGCCACCTGCCACACTTCAAGGGACTCAACAAGAAGGACGGCACGCTGAACAACTGGTGGCACTACATCGTTGATTGGAACGGCGCCCTTGAGCAGGTAGAGAAGTTGCGATAATTCAAAATCGGAATTATTTACTTTAGTGTAGTAAAGAAAAATAAATACCGTCATTCCACATTTTCGCATCCACCAACCATTGCAGTAGTTTATAAGAGTCT
The DNA here is from genome assembly GCA_017555805.1 of Alistipes sp. Classification (GTDB taxonomy): domain Bacteria; phylum Bacteroidota; class Bacteroidia; order Bacteroidales; family Rikenellaceae; genus Alistipes. The sequence continues at coordinate 10,068 of JAFZFR010000017.1, forward strand.
ATGCGGAAATGATTGGAATCTTCCTTTGTTAATGGTTCGGTCGTAAGAGCGATTATTTAGGGAACTATAAGGTAGATCCCCATCGTCGGACTTTGTCCTCCGGGGGATGACGATTTGATAATAACACTAAATTATATAATTCCGTTAAAAATTATAATGCGCCTTGTTTCGAGGCGTGTATTCGATGGCAAAGTAAAAGGAGAGCGGGCTTTTAGCCCGTATCTTCGGGAGCGTAACGCGCTTTGCGCGTCACCCCCCCCCGCTCCCGAAGATAAATATTACCGAAGAATATATTTTGGTATATAAAATAAGGAAAGAAAAAATGAAAAAACTATTATTAACACTTTCAACCATTGCAGTTATGGCAAGTTGTGAGAGCGGCAAGCAGACTCCTGCTATCGACCGCGCAAACTTCGATGAGTCGGTGGCGCTCAACGAGGATTTCTATCAGTATGCCACTGGTGGCTGGCAGGCGAAGAACCCCCTGAAGCCAGAGTTTGCTCGCTACGGCGTCTTTGATGTTATGCGCGAGAACAACGAGATTCGCATCAACGAACTCTTCGACGCAATGACCAAGTCGGAGGCGGAGTTCGGTACCGTCGAGCAGAAGATTGCCGACCTCTACACTATGGGTCTTGACTCTGTACGCCTCAATGCCGAGGGTGTGCAGCCAGTGATGCCTGATGTAGAGAAGATTATGGCTGTTGAGAGCATCGCCGAGTTGCCCGAGGTTGTGGCTTACCTCCACACCGTTGCGGGCTCGCCACTCTTCAATATGGGCGTGGGCGCTGACCTGCTGAACAGCAACATCAACACCCTCTATGTTGAGCAGGGCGGCCTCGGTATGGGCAACCGCGACTACTACCTCGACGAGGAGAACGCATCAAAGCGTGAGGGCTATATCACTTGGCTGATAAAGGCTTTCGGCTTCATCGGCTGGGAGGATGCGGCAGCAAAGGCGCAGGCTGTGCTCGACCTCGAGACCAAGATGGCGCAGGTGTTCCGCTCGAATGTTCAGTTGCGTGATGTGGCGGCAAACTACAACCCTACAAACCGCGCCGAGTTCGTGAAGAAGTACGCAGCATTCGGCTGGGATGCTTACTTCAAGGCTATGGGTCTGGGCGAGTTCGACCATATGGTAGTGGGTCAGCCAGAGGTTATCGCTTCGCAGTGTGACCTCCTCAAGAGCGAGTCTTTGGAGAGCGTGAAGGCTTACCTCGTGGCATCACTCCTCTCATCAGCAGCGGGCTCACTCAGTGACGATATCTCGGAGGCAAACTTCGACTTCTTCGGTCGCGTGATGTCGGGTCAGCAGCAGCAGCGTCCTCGCTGGAAGCGCGCTATGGCAGTGCCCAACCGCGTGTTGGGCGAGGCTGTGGGCGAGATTTATGTGAAAAAGTACTTCCCAGAGAGCGACAAACAGCGTATGTTGGAGATTGTGAAGAACCTCCAGGTGGCTCTCGGTCAGCATATCGACGCCCTCGAGTGGATGTCGGCAGAGACCAAGGCGAAGGCTCACGAGAAACTCGCTTCGTTCACCGTTAAGATTGGCTACCCAGACAAGTGGAAGGACTACTCATCACTCACTATCGACCCATCTGCTTCATACTGGGAGAACAAGAAGGTCGCTTCAGCGTGGTACACAGCCGACAACATCTCGGAGATGGGCAAGGAGGTTGATCGCGAGAAGTGGCATATGACACCACAGTATGTGAACGCATACTACAACCCAACAACCAACGAGATTTGCTTCCCAGCGGCTATCCTCCAGCCTCCATTCTACAACTCGGCGGCTGACGATGCTGTGAACTATGGCGCTATCGGCGTGGTTATCGGCCACGAGATGACTCACGGCTTCGACGACCAGGGCCGCCAGTTCGATGCTGTGGGCAATATGAACAACTGGTGGACAGAGGAGGATTCAAAGGCGTTCAAGGAGCGCACCGACATCCTCGTTGAGCAGTTCAACAAGGTTGAGGTGTTGCCAGCCAAGGATGGTCAGCCAGCACTTATGGCCGACGGCGAATTGTCACTCGGCGAGAACATCGCCGACCAGGGTGGCTTGCGCGTGGCTTACACCGCCCTCCACAACTCATTCGGCGAGGCGGGCGAGCCAGCACCTATCGACGGCTTCACAGCCGACCAGCGCTTCTACCTCTCATACGCAACAATCTGGGGTCAGACAGTGCGTGACGAGGAGATTGCACGCCTCACCAAGACCGATGTGCACTCACTCGGCTGCAACCGCGTGAACATCACCCTCCGCAACATCGACACCTTCCACAAGGCATTCGGCATCACCGATGGTGCGATGTTCTTGCCAGAGGAGGAGCGAGTGATTGTGTGGTAAAAATATGGGAACTGCCTAAAAAGGTGTTTTTGGTGTTGCACTCGCTCTCAAAATGCTCATTTACGATTAGTAAACTCCGCTTTTTCGAGCTTCGCGCGCCTAAAAAACCCTCTTTTTATACAATTCCACTGAATACTGTTTAGGTTGTCCTTCGGGGCAACCTTTTTTATTATATAATAATATATTGTCACACAAGTTATCTTCGGTGGCAGGGGGCGGTAGCGAGTTCCACTCGCTATGCCACCAAAGATACGCCTCGTTTCGAGGCGCGTTTTGTCTCATTATACATCCTCAAAAGATGTAAAAATGAGGAATCACATATTTATATATTTTTAATATTTCGTAGTGGATGAATTTTTTTGCAAAAAAGGCGAATATTTAGAAATTTTCATTATATTTGTTCATGAAACAAGAGCAATACCTGCATTTGTTGGTGCTGATATTGCTGGAGCAATAATAGGGGCTTGCGTTAATGGGGGTATCCAGTATTTAAATAAAAAAGAAATTGATGGTGAAAGTCTTCTATATGCTGCAGTCGGTAGTGCTATTGTAGGCTCAACGGGAATAGTTGGTAAATTAGGAAATTGGCTTACAAATTTGATGAATACTATGTTGTAACTTAATTTTTGAGTTATGAAAGTTTTTATATGTATTTTGTCCATTATAATTGCTGGATTGTTATCTCCTGCTATAATGAGATGGGTGATGAATATCCAAAAAAGATGGAAGAGAAAAATATTTATCGATAATGGAAGAATGGATATAATCGACGAGATTAATGCGTCGAGAAATCGCAAGAAATAAAACTAATTTAATAAAAATCCACTTAATCTCTTTTTTTAGGGTATAGTATCTGTCTCTCCGCTGAGGAGGCTCTAAAGGTCTTGGACGATTTGTAGAGTTTCTTCAGCGGAGTTTCTATTAGGTTTATATATTTTTAATATTTCGTAGTGAATAAAAATTTTTGCGTCAAGGTAAATAATTTTGAATTTTGAATTTTAACCCACCGCAAGGGTGGCTTTTCGCTGCTCCGCTCGGCAGGCGTAACGCCTGTTTTACAAAAGAGCGAAAAAATTTCTGCCCAACCCCCAATAATTTTGAATTTTGAATTTTAACCCACCGCAAGGGTGGCTTTTCGCTGCTTCGCTCAGCAGGCGTAACGCCTGTTTTACAAAAGAGCGAAAAAATTTCTGCCAACCCCAATAAGTTTGAATTTTGAATTTTGAATTTTGAATTCTATTGCGTAACTTTGTGCGCAACAAAAACCCTAAGTGCATTATGTCGTTCATAGATGAAAGGGTACTCTCGACAGGTTTAACCTTCGATGATGTGTTGCTTGTACCCGCCTATTCAGAAGTTATGCCGCGTACAGTCTCTACCGAGACCCGTTTTTCGCGCAATATCAAATTGAACATTCCAATCGTGTCGGCTGCTATGGACACCGTCACCGAGGCTCGCCTTGCTATCGCCTTGGCGCGCGAGGGTGGTATTGGTGTTATCCATAAGAATATGTCGATTGCCGAGCAGGCTGCCCATGTGCGCCGCGTGAAGCGCGCCGAGAGCGGTATGATCTATGATCCTATCACCATCTCAAAGGAGCAGACCGTAGGCGACGCCCTCAAACTTATGAGCGAAAACAAGATTGGTGGTATTCCAGTGGTTGATGCCGACAATATGTTGATTGGTATCGTAACCAACCGTGACCTCCGCTTCCAGCGCGATATGGATCGCAAGATCGAGGAGGTGATGACCAAGGATAATATCATCACTACTCACTCAACCGAGTTGGAGAAGGCATCAGAGATTTTGCTCTCAAACAAGATTGAGAAGTTGCCGGTTGTTGATGACAACGGCCGTCTGATAGGTCTTATCACATATAAGGACATCACAAAGATTCAGGATCACCCAAATGCTTGCAAGGATAGCAAGGGTCGTCTGCGCGTAGCCGCTGGTATCGGTATCACTCCCGATGCACTCGACCGCGTGAAGGCTTTGATGGCAGAGGGCGTGGACGCAGTAGTTCTTGACTCTGCTCACGGTCACTCAAAGAACATCATCAACGCCCTGAAGAACATCAAGGCTCACTACCCAGAGCTCGATGTAGTGGTTGGTAACATCGCTACTGCCGAGGCTGCCAAGATGCTCGTTGAGGCTGGCGCTGACGGTGTGAAGGTGGGTATCGGTCCTGGTTCAATCTGTACTACCCGTATCATCGCAGGTGTGGGCGTTCCACAGCTCACAGCAATCTACGACTGCGCTAACGCAATCAAGGGCTCGGGCGTGCCTGTCATCGCTGACGGTGGCTTGCGCTACTCTGGCGACTGCGTGAAGGCGTTGGCTGCTGGTGGCGACTGCGTGATGGTTGGCTCAATGTTTGCAGGTACCGAGGAGTCTCCAGGTGAGACTATCATCTACAACGGCCGTAAGTTCAAGACCTACCGCGGTATGGGTTCTATCGACGCTATGAAGGCTGGTTCATCTGACCGTTACTTCCAGGGCGGCGAGAAGAACGACTTGAAACTTGTGCCAGAGGGTATCGTTGGTCGCGTGCCTTTCAAGGGTTCACTCAGCGAGACCGTTTACCAGTTGGTAGGAGGTATCCGCGCAGGTATGGGTTACTGCGGAGCCAACACTATTCCGACATTGCAGAAGGCGAAGTTCATCCGCATCACCTCAAACGGTGTTGTTGAGAACCACCCTCACGATATCACAATCACCCGCGAGACACCTAACTACACCCGCGGTGAATAATTCAAAAGGCTCGCCACGCACATATATCGCGGGCGAGCCTTTTTGATATAAATCCACATATAGTGGCTCTTTCGGCGTCTGGCTTGTGGCGTGAATGCTCACATACGCATAGTATGCTCCGCTTCCCGCCTCTGCGACCAGCCTCAAAATAGCCGACTATCTGTGAATTTTAATGCTGAAGTATCGTTCTTTTTGGTAAATTTCGTTTCGCCCCTCTTGGAAATAGTCCCGCTATTCCCTGCGAGGGTTAAAATAAAATTTCCTCAAAAATCTCCGATGCTTTTTGGGGCTTCCCAATATCACTATCTGTGAATTTTAATACAGCGTAAATTGTGATAAATAATAGAAAAATAAACAAAAATATATAAAGACAATGAAACAGGACATGATTGTAATTTTGGATCTTGGTAGCCACGAGAATACCGTTGTGGCTCGTGCGATCCGTGCGTTGGGTGTCTATTCAGAGATCTACCCACACGACATCACAGCAAATGAGTTGAAGGCGTTGCCTAATGTGAAGGGTATCGTTATCAATGGCGGCAAGAACAATGTAATCGACGGCGTTGAGATTGATGTGTTGCCAGAGATCTACGAGGCTGGTTTCCCAGTTATCGCGGCTGGTCACGACAAGGCGTTGTGCGAGGTTAAGTTGCCAGAGTTCGCTAACGACGAGGAGGCAATCAAGGCGGCTCTCAAGTCATTCGTATTCGATGTTTGCAAGGCAGAGACAAACTGGAATATGAAGAACTTTGTTGCTGACCAGGTGGAGCTTATCCGCCAGCAGGTGGGCGACAAGAAGGTGTTGCTCGCGTTGTCGGGTGGTGTTGATTCATCAGTTGTTGCAGCCCTCCTGTTGAAGGCTATCGGCGACAACCTGGTGTGTGTGCATGTGAACCACGGCTTGATGCGTAAGGGTGAGTCAGAGGCTGTTGTTGAGGTATTCGGCAAGCAGTTGTGCGCTAACCTCGTTTATGTTGATGCTACAGAGCGCTTCCTCACAAAGCTCGAGGGCGTTGAGGATCCAGAGCAGAAGCGTAAGATTATCGGTGGCGAGTTCATCCGCGTATTCGAGGAGGAGGCACGCAAGTTGGACGGCATCGACTTCCTCGGTCAGGGTACAATCTATCCAGACATCGTTGAGAGCGGTACCAAGACTGCCAAGATGGTTAAGTCACACCACAATGTAGGTGGTCTGCCAGAGGATTTGCAGTTTGCGTTGGTTGAGCCATTGAAGCAGCTCTTCAAGGATGAGGTTCGTGCTTGCGGTGTTGAGCTCGGCTTGCCTTACGAGATGGTTTATCGTCAGCCATTCCCAGGTCCAGGTCTTGGTGTTCGTTGCTTGGGCGCTATCACACGCGACCGCTTGGAGGCTGTACGCGAGTCAGACGCAATCCTCCGCGAGGAGTTCGCAAAGGCTGGCTTGGACAAGACCGTATGGCAGTACTTCACCGTTGTGCCTGACTTCAAGTCAGTAGGTGTTCGCAACAACGCTCGCTCATACGACTGGCCAGTAATCATCCGCGCCGTGAACACTATCGACGCGATGACCGCTACCATCGAGCATATCGACTGGGCAATCCTCGACAAGATCACAAAGCGCATCCTGGACGAGGTTCCAACCGTTAACCGCGTATGCTACGATATGTCACCAAAGCCATCGGCGACTATCGAGTGGGAGTAGTGGGAAATTTTAATTTCGAGAATATATAATAAAAGCGACTTCGGACTACCGAGGTCGCTTTTTTGTAGGGGTTAAGATGCGAAAAAAATACCTTATAAAAAAAGGCTGTCCGTTAGGACAACCTTTTGTGTTTAGGGCGGAGTGCTTTAGATTTTGCACTTGATTTCGCCGCTGATGGTGATCTCCTTGCCCTGGTCGGTGGGGAGGAGCGATGTGCCGCCTGTGGTCTTCATCTTGAGTGAGTTGAAGGCGATGGTTGCAACGCCATTCTCGATTTTGGTGATGGTCATCACGCCGCCCTCATAGTTGTAGGTCTGTGCCTTTGCCTCCATCTTGCTGCGGTAGAGCAGGTGGAAGTTCTCGCAGTCGCTGAAGTTGGCATCCTTGAGGTCCTCGATGTTCTCACAGTCGAAGTTGAAGGTGAGAATCTTGCTCTCGGCGTTAATCATATTCGATGCGTCTGCCGCGCGGAGCGTGAGCGTGTAATCATACTCATAGGTCTCGGGATTCTTCTGGGCGTTGTCGGTAAGGGTAATCTTCGAGTCATAAAAACTCCACGACTCACCGTTCACATTCAACTCATAGACAGTGACTGTTGTACCAGCATTACCCGATGAAGAGCCAGTATCGGCGCTGCCGAGGCACGAGGTGAAGCACACGGCGCAGAGTGATAAAATAGCGAATAAAATCTTTGTTTTCATAGTGTTGTGGTTTCTCGCCCGCAGGCGGGTTATACATCATCGCAGCATAGTGTGCTGACTACTAACGCACCTCGCCGCATATTTATTTCGGCTGCAAAGGTAGAAAGTGTAATTCAAAATTCAAAATTATTTTTCGATGGAGAAGAATAATAACATCATTGCCCGACACCGTAGGTGGCGTAGGCAATCCTCCACTTATTTATTCCCCGAGGATCCCCTACGCCTAACCTTTGGTTAGTCGGGGGATGACATGAGAGATTAACCACTCTGCCGAGTCGAGCTATAAAGCGGAAGTATTGATTAATAATAGTAATTTTCAATTTTGAATTTTCAATTCTACTCTCTACCTTTGTGGTTATGGAATCGAAGATTTTGCAAGGACTAAATAAGGCGCAGTATGATGCGGTGGTGAATTACGATACGCCATCGCTCATCATTGCGGGTGCGGGGTCGGGCAAGACGCGTGTCTTGACCTCGCGCATAGCATATATGTTGGAGCAGGGCGTCAAGCCGTGGAACATCCTCGCGCTCACCTTCACCAACAAGGCGGCGCGACAGATGCGTGAGCGCATCGAGCAGATGGTTGAGGGCTCGGCGTCGCACTACATCCGTATGGGTACTTTCCACTCGGTCTTTTCGCGCATCCTGCGTGAGAATGCCGAGCGCATCGGCTACCCCCAGACATTCACCATCTATGAGCCCAACGACTGCAAGAACCTCATCAAGGCAATATGCAAGGAGCGTAACCTGGCTGATGATAAGTACAAGCCAGCCAAGGTGTTATCGCGCATCTCGTATGCCAAGAACGCCCTGATTACCCCTGGCGCCTATGTCGGCAACACAAGTTTTGCCGCCGAGGACAGGCAGATGCAGATGCCGCAGTTTGGCGAGGTGTATGTGGAGTATTGCCGCCGCTGCAAGGCTAATGGTGCGATGGATTTCGATGATTTGCTGTTGCAGACCAACATCCTTTTGCGCGACTGCCCCGAGGTGCTGGCGAAGTATCAGGAGCAGTTTCAGTACATCCTTGTGGATGAGTATCAGGACACCAACTACGCCCAGTATATCATCATCCGCCGCCTCTCGATGAACCACGGCAGGGTGTGCGTTGTGGGCGATGACGCGCAGAGTATCTACTCGTTCCGTGGCGCGAAGATTGAGAACATCCTCTCCTTCCGCAAGGACTACCCCTCGGCGCAGACCTTCAAGTTGGAGCAGAACTACCGCTCGACGCAGACCATCGTGAATGCCGCCAACTCGGTCATCGAGCGCAACTCGCGCCGTATGGAGAAGAAGTGCTACTCGGAGGGCGACTCGGGCGAGAAAATCAAGATTATGCGTAGCGCATCCGATAGAGAGGAGGGCGAGATGATTGCAACGGCTCTGCGCGAAAGGTTGCGCGAGACGGGCGACGGCTGGAACGAGGTTGTGATTTTGTATCGCACTAATAATCAGTCGGCTGTGATGGAGCAGGCGTTGCGCCGTCGTGGCATCCCATACCGCATCTACAAGGGTAGTTCGTTCTACGACCACAAGGAAATCAAGGATATGCTGGCCTATATGCGCCTTGTGATTAACCCCAAGGATGACGAGGCGTTCAAGCGCGTGGTGAACTATCCCGCGCGAGGCATCGGCGACACCACCATAGGTCGCATCCAGCAGTTGGCAGAGCAGCGTGGCGGCTCAATGTGGGAGGCTGTGGATGCACTTGTTATGGAGGCATCTACGCTGGGTGACCCTATGCAGAAGACCATCGCGCGCAAGGTGACGGAGTTTGTGAACCTCATCCGCTCGCTCCAGCAGGAGCGCGAGGTGAAGGCGCTCTACGACTTCGGTCTTGAGGTGGCGTCGCGTACGGGCATTTTGGCGCAGTATCGTCAGGAGAACACGCCCGAGGCACAGAGCGCGATTGATAATATCGAGGAGTTGCTCAACACGATGCAACTTTTCAAGGAGCAGCGCGAGGCGGAGATTCGCAACGGCGAGCGCGAGGAGAGCGAGCAGCCAACCGTCGAGGAGTGGATGCAGAACATTATGCTCCTGACGGATATGGACAACGAGGAGGAGGGCAGCGACGATAAGGTTACGCTGATGACCGTACACTCCTCTAAAGGCTTGGAATACAAGTATGTATATATAGTAGGATGCGAGGAAAACCTCTTCCCGTCGCAGCGCGCCCTGGAGTCGCCCGACGGTCTGGAGGAGGAGCGCCGATTGTTTTATGTAGCCCTCACGCGCGCCAAGAGCGAGGCGGTGCTCTCGTACAGCGAGATGCGCTTTAAGTGGGGTAATATGGAGTTCTCGACGCCGAGCCGCTTCCTGCGTGAGATTGACCCCTGCTACATCGACTGCGATGAGGATTTGAGCGAGCGACCACAGTGCCGCCGCGAGCCACAGGAGGGTGGTTTTACTGGCCGAATGGGTAACTTCAGCCGTGGTGCAGCGCCACGCAGCGAGGAGCGCCGCGGAGGCCGTACCGCCATCGAGGAGTTGCGTAACCGCTTCGACTACCGCTTCCAGCAGAAGCGCGAGGCGGAGGGTGGAGGGCGTAAGCAGCCCGACCCAAAATTGGTTGCGCCGTTGCAGAAGCCACGCTCAACGGAGGGTATGCGCCGCGTGAATAGCGCCCCTGCGGGTGGGTCGGCTCTGCCTTGTGCCTACTCGGTGGGCGAGAGGGTCGAGCACCCGACATTCGGTGCGGGCGAGATTGTGCGTATCGAGAACCTTGCTCAAGACCACAAGTTGGTGGTAAACTTTGCGGGTACTGAAAAGACCTTGCTTGCTAAATTTGCGAAACTCAAGAAGTTATAACGATATGAAACCTCTGGTGTCGGTATGCGTGACCGCCTATAATCACGCGCCATACATTGCCCAGGCTCTGGAGAGCATCCTCGCCCAGCGCACCTCGTTTGGGGTGGAGATTGTGGTGGGTGACGACTGCAGTGGGGACGGCACCGCCGAGATTGTGAGTCACTATGTGGCGCAGTATCCCGACCGCGTGAGGCTTATCACGGGCGAGCGAAATGTGGGTATGCGAGCCAACTACCGCCGCGTGGTGGAGGCGTGCAGGGGCGAGTATGTCGCGATGTGTGATGGTGACGATTTTTGGTGTGATGAGGAGAAGTTACAGCGCCAGGTGGAGGTGCTGGAAAATGATAGGGGCGTGGGTCTATGTTACTCACGCTCAAAGCGTTTCTATGAGGGGACTGTCGAGGAGTGGCTCTATCCGCGAGGCGAGATGTATTGCGATTTTCGCTCACTGCTGTTCTCAAATACTGTGGATAATGTGAGCGCCATAGCGCGTCGCGATTTGGTCTTGCAGTACTACCGCGAGGTGCGCCCCGAGGAGCATCCCGAGTGGCTGACCGACGACCAGCCGATGTGGTTGTGGGTGGCGGCGAAGTCGAAGGTGGTGGCGCTGGAGCGCGTGACCGCCGTACACCGACTCCTCGCCGAGAGCCAGAGCCAGAGTCAGGACTACCGCAAGCGAATAGCCTTCTGCGACTCGCTGATGGACATCTCTATCTGGATGGATAGGTCGGTGGGCGACGGCAGTTCGGTGGCCGCCTTGAAGCGAAAAAGAATGGAGGTTGCGCTGTGGGTGCTGGGTCAGGATGGTACTTTCGCAGAGTATGTAACGCGCTGGTGGAGAGATGTTTGCGACGCTCCCGCGCTTGCGTTTGATTTGGCGGGTTACTGGCTTTGGATTAAGTTTAGAATTAGGTCAATTCAAAATTCAAAATTCAAAATTCAAA
>JAFZFR010000018.1 GCA_017555805.1 Alistipes sp.
GAAGTGATAAATGGGGCAAAATTGCCCCATTTATGTACTATTTTTGACCAATAAACAAAAACAGCTCCATTTTTATGTACTATTTTGACCAATAAGCCCTATTTTTGACCAATAAGTCCAGGTGTCCTTTTTAGAAATGAAAATAGACAACAAAAAAAGCGGTCACCAGATTGGTTACCGCTTCGTTTTCAGTGACTCCGACAGGATTCAAACCTGTAACCGCTTGATCCGTAGTCAAGTACTCTATTCAGTTGAGCTACGGAGCCATTTGCCTGATTGCGAGTGCAAATATAGAGTGTTTTTTTCTTCTGTGCAAATATTTTTATAAAAATTTTTCAATTATTTTCGCCCTTATTCGCTAACTTCGTGATTGTGATGAAGTTGCGGGAAGGTGCAAAAGTCATCCCCTTCGAGGTAATGTTGCAGTTCGTGCAGCAAATTCTCGCCATTGAGGTCGCGAGCGACGATTTTTCCGTCGGGCGAAATCAGGAAGTTTGATGGTATGGAGATCACGCCGTAGAGTTCCGAGGGCAGAACTGCGCCGTCGGGGCTCTCGTTCACAAGGTTTGTCCACAGCAACTCCTCGCCAGCGACAAATGCGCGTAGGCGCTCGATGTCGGGGTCGAGCGAGATGGCGCAAATCTCAAATCCCATCAGCGCATAGCGCTCGTACGCCTGCTTGAGTTGTGGCAACTCCTGAAGGCAGGGGGCGCACCAGGTTGCCCAGAAGTCGATGAGCACCCATCGTCCCTTGCCGCAGATGTCCGACAACTTGACGGGCTCGCCCGTGATGGTCATCAGCGAGGCATCGACGAATGGCTTTCCCACCTGACAACGCTCCAGAATGTCGATATACTGCTCGAACTGGCGCATCGGCGGCAGCGCTTGCATCTGTGGCGAGAACTGCGCGAAACGCACACGCATATCCTCGGCGGTCATCGCGTGCGACTCCTGGTGGAGGAACAACTCCACGCCGATGATGTTGTCGAGGTTGTAGGTGATTGTCGTCGCGAGCGCATCGCGGTATTTGAACATCAGCGACTCATACTCCTCCTCGGCGGTTTCCGACTTTGGGTCGATGTTGGTTATCTGCTCCGCGAGGTCAGATAGTTGGCGCATCGTCACATTGTACTTATCGTTCATCGGCCCTCCCTCGACCACATAGCCACCCTTATCGGCGGGGCGCAGGTGCAGCGGCGCATCCTCTGTGAGGAACATCGTGATTGCTCGTCCGTTGTCATCGCACAGGAATGCCGTTGTGGGTCGCTTTACGCGACAGCGCAGATGGAAGGTGTTGTCGTCGGCAATGGGTGCCGAGGCAAGGGTATCCACCGTACCATCCTCCGCCACCATATATATCATCGAGGCTGTTGTACCCGTCAAACGACCCTCCACATCGACATTTATCTGTCGCGTGCAGGCAGCCATCATCAGCGGCAAACAGAGCAAAATAAGGGCTCTTTTCATCTTTATTTGGTAATGCTTTATCTCAATAAACGCTGCGCCGCGCGGTTTATTACTTGCCCACGAAATATTTTTCGCAGAATTGAAGAATTGCCTCCTGCAACTTCGCGCTTGAGTCGGGGTCGCTCTCCAGTCCGTGACCCGAATTTGGGAAGAAGGTGTAACTGCTCTCCACGCCCACAGCATCGAGCGCCTGCACCATCTTCTCGCCGTGGATGGCGTTCACCAGGTGGTCCTTGCCGCCGTATGCCAGCACTGCGGGAGGAGTCTGCGCGGTCACAAGGTCGCAGGGCGAAACCTTGCTCTTTAGGTCGTGAATCTGCTCTGCGGTGGTCTCTGGGGTAGGACGCTCGCCCGAGATGCCGTAGAGAAAGTTATTCATATTGGCGTAGAATACTCGACTGTCGTTCTCTGGCAGCGAGCCCACAAGGTCAAAGTTTGGAGGTGTTGGGAACAGAAGGTTGAAATCAGATGGACCTACCCAACTAATCTGGAACTTGATTGGGATGGGCGACTTTGTGGCGTAGAGTGTCGAGTAGAGCATCGTCAGGTGAGCGCCCGCCGAGTAGCCACCGATTGCCATCTCGCGGATGCTGTAGCCCAACGCCTTGCACTGCGCCTTGATTGCTATGATGCTTGAGTTAATCTCGTCGAGCATCGTCGGCATACACGCCCTCTCGTAGGGTGTCTCATAGCCCAACTCATCGCCACCGAGGCGTGTGTAGTTGATTGAGGCTGTGATGTAACCCTCCTTGGCATAGCGCTCGGCGGCCCACGCCATATCCTCCTTCTCGCCCGAAATCCACGAGCCGCCGTGGATAAAGAGCATCAGCGCCTTTGGCTTCTCGCAGGCTGGGAGGTAGAGGTCGTAGCGGTTGCGAGAACCCTCGCCGTATGCCAAATCCTTCATCACCTCGCCCTCGGCGGTGTTCCATTTAGGCTGTGTCGCACAACTTGTCATCAGCGTAAGGGCTGCGCCCGCCAAAGCGACTATTGAGAGGGTAAATAAGCGAATCTTTTTCATAGTGGTATAGTTTTAGTTATTCAGCCTGCAAGTTAATAAAATCCCGCCGAAAATGCAATATGACAAAACGCAAAAAAGGCTGCCGACCAATGCCGACAGCCTCTATCTTGAGATTTCGTGACCTAAAATTACTTCAAGCCAATCTTCTTCTTAATCTCCTTTGGTACGAATGACTTGTGAACCATGATGTCCATAGTCTTGTACTCGAAGAATGGGCGTGAGAAGTAGTAGAAGCCCTTGTAAGGACCGCTCTCACCCCAAGAGTTCTGAACCTTGAAGAATGGGTTGCCAGCCTGGTCCTCTGCTGTACCTACGATAACCATACCGTGGTCGTCAGTTGACTGGTAGTTATCGAAAGCCTCCTGACGCATCTCCTGTGTGATGGTCTTCTCCATCATTGGGCCCTCCATATTGTTAATCTTTGCCTGCTTCTCTGCTGCAGAGAGCTTGCCCCACTTCTCGGCGTCAGAGCCGATAAGGTTCTTCTCAACGCTCTCTGGGATGATACCGATAGCCTTGCCGCCGTTAAAGCCCTTCTCGCTCACATCAGTACCCCAAGCCACTGGGTGACCTGCCTCCAAAGTAGCATCTACAATCTGTGTCATCTCCTCGAGTGGGAGGTTGTACATCTCACCCCACATCCAGTTGTCTGGCACCTCGAGTGCGAAAGTTGAGTAGAATGGGTGGTGAGTGAACGATGTGAACTCAACATAGTCCTCCATCTTCACTGGCAATGACTCTGCGAATGACTTTGGAGTGTACTCCTTGCCGTTGTAAGTGAACTTCTCTGGACGAACACCGAAGTAAGCGTCGAGGATGCCGTTCAGGCCGTTGATCCAAGCAGTTGTGAGCTTGCCGTTCTCGTTCTTGATGATAGCCTCTACATAAGCCTTCAATACAGCGTCAATCTCGCCGAACTCTGGCAATGTAGTACCATAGTTGTAACCTGGGTAAGCCTCCAATGGAACGATACCATACTTTGCAATCATCTCTGTAACATCGTGAGCAGCACCACCAACAGCGAAGTTGAGGTTACCGTGCAAACGAACATACTTGATTGCCTTGTCAAAGTAAGCGTGGCGAATAACCCACATCTGTGAGAGTGTCATCTCTTCACCGCCAAATGCGATGATATCCTCCTCGATGAACGAGAGAGTAGAGAAGCACCAGCAAGTACCGCTGCGGTACTGGTTTGTGATAGGTACAGTCTTGCCGATAATCTTCTTGTCGGTGAACTGATAACCATCCTGCGCGAAAGCAGAGATAGCAATGCCGAACAAAAGGGCTGCTACAAGTGCAAATTTCTTCATAATGTTAATGTTTTAGTGTTTTATTATAAATTTCTGTTCTATCTCTTACCCTTCTTTGGTGAGTTTACGATTGCCATACACTCCTCGAAGGTCAAATCCTCGGGTTTCTTGCCTGCTGGCAGGCGGTAGTTCTTGCCCTTGTAGGCGATGTAGGCGCCATAGCGACCATTCTTGATGACCATCTCCTTATCCTCGGCAAAACTCTTTATAGGAGCCTGTGCTACGGCTGCCTGCTGCTTCTGCTGGGTGAGAAGTTCTACGGCACGCTCATACTGGATGGTGTATGGGTCGTCGTTCTTGGCAAGCGAAGCGAAGTTGTTTCCGTAGCGAACATAAGGACCGAACTTGCCGATGCCGACCATCAAATCCTCGCCCTCGTATCTACCCAGGTTGCGTGGCAATGAGAACAACTCCAAAGCCTCCTCCAGAGTGATGGACTCGATGAGCTGACCCTTCTTGAGCGATGCGAAACGGCTCTTGCCGCCATCCTTCGCCTCAATCTCAACCATCGGACCGTAGCGACCGATACGAGCCTTAACGGCCATACCCGACTCTGGGTCAATACCGAGTGAGCGTGTCTGCGCATCCTTGTTGGTCTGGGTCTCGATAGCCTTGTCGACCATTGTGTGGAATGGTGCGTAGAAGCGTGTAATCATCTCGCGCCAGGTCATCTCGCCATTTGCGATGTGGTCAAACTCCTTCTCCACGGTTGCGGTGAAGTGGTAGTCCATAATCTCGGCGAACTGCGACTCAAGGTAGTCGTTCACCACCATACCGATGTCGGTTGGTGCCAAGCGGTTCTTCTCCTTGCCGAAGCTCTCGGTGTGGCTCTTCTCGGCAATCTTACCCGAAGATGAGAGTGTGAGTGAAGTGTACTGACGCTTCTGACCCTCCTTGTTCTGCTTCAACACATAACCACGGTTGATGATGGTGGTGATGGTTGGTGCGTATGTTGAAGGACGACCGATGCCGAGCTCCTCGAGGCGCTTTACGAGCGATGCCTCATTGTAGCGCGCTGGCGCCATTGTGAAGCGCTCGGTCGCCACAATCTGCTGCGCTGTTACGCTGTCGCCCACCTGCATCTTTGGCAGGATAGCCTCTGTGCTCTCTGCTGGCTGGTCCTCGTCGATTGACTCCGAGTACAGACGCAGGAAGCCATCGAAGCGGACAACCTCGCCGTTGGCAACGAACTGATGCTCACTGCCGTTCTTGTCGATGACGATTGTGGTGCGGTCCACCTCGGCTGCCACCATCTGTGATGCCACGGTGCGCTTCCAGATAAGGTCATAGAGACGCTTCTCTGCCGCTGTGCCCTCAATCTCTGTGCGGTCTATGTATGAAGGGCGGATAGCCTCGTGAGCCTCCTGTGCGCCCTTGGTCTTTGTCTTGTAGTTGTGCGCCGATGAATACTTCTCGCCGAAGAGGTTTGTAATCTCCTTCTTACACTGGGCGATAGCCTGTGCCGAGAGGTTCACCGAGTCGGTACGCATATAGGTGATAAGACCCTGCTCGTAGAGGTGCTGTGCAACGCTCATCGTCTGCGCCACGCTCATACCGAGTTTCTTACCCGCCTCCTGCTGAAGTGTCGATGTGGTGAATGGTGCTGCTGGGTAGCGCTTCGTAGGCTTCTCCTCGGCCTTCGATACGGTGAATGTAGCGCCGATGCAACTCTCCAGCATAGCCTTTGCCTCCTCCTTGGTCTCGAAGCGGTGTGAGAGTTCAGCCTTGAAGAGGGTCTTGCTCTCGTCACCTGCGGGGTAGAAGTGAGCCACCACGCGGAAGTAAGGCGTAGAGTTGAACGATATAATCTCGCGCTCGCGCTCAACAATCAATCTCACGGCCACGCTCTGCACACGACCTGCCGAGAGCGCTGGCTTAACCTTCTTCCACAATACGGGCGAGAGTTCAAAACCTACGATGCGGTCCAACACGCGGCGTGCCTGCTGGGCGTTCACCAGATTCATATCAATGGTGCGTGGGTTCTCAATCGCGTTGAGGATGGCGTTCTTGGTAATCTCGTGGAATACAATTCGTTTGGTCTTATCCACTGGCAGGTTCAACACCTCTGCCAAGTGCCAGGCGATAGCCTCTCCCTCGCGGTCCTCATCGGATGCCAACCATACGGTATCCACCTTTCCAGCGAGTTTTGACAACTCCTCCACAACTTTCTTCTTATCGGGCAGAATCTCGTAAGCGGGGTAGAAGTGCTCATCAATCTTCACTCCGAGTCCCTTCTTCGAGAGGTCTCTAATATGTCCGAAGCTCGACTTTACCACAAAGTCCTTACCCAAAAACTTCTCAATGGTCTTTGCCTTGGCGGGGGACTCTACGATGACTAGGTTTTCGTGCATTATTTATCTTATCTCTTTTATACGACAAAAACCTATGTTGTGCCATAGGTTTGCCGTGTTTTGTTAAATCGTTATTTTACAAGAGTATAGGTCAAATCCAACTGAACGCTTGCTGGGTTCAACTCATTGTCTCCACCCTGGATTACCGAGCGACACAGCGAGAAGCGGTCGTAGGCGCCTGGCGCGATGTAGAGCGTGCGAGGAACATCCATCTTGCTGAAGTCGAGTGTTCCGTCGGCCTCCTCCTCGAGGTTGAGCAC
This sequence comes from Alistipes sp., assembly GCA_017555805.1. GTDB lineage: Bacteria > Bacteroidota > Bacteroidia > Bacteroidales > Rikenellaceae > Alistipes. The sequence continues at coordinate 6,410 of JAFZFR010000018.1, forward strand.
CTCGTTCACCAGAGCCTGCATATAAGACGAGATGTTCATCTCATAGCAAGCGAGGCTTCGGTTGATGTAGCCGTTATAGTAAACCATACCCGAACTCTCCTGCGAGTAGAGGTAGTCAGGGATTGGCTGGAGTGTCTTGTAATCGGTGTAGATACCCAATCGTGGCAGAACGCTGTTAAGTTTCTCCGACATTGGGATTGGGTCGATGGTGGTATAGTCATACTCTGCACCCTCGATGTAGAGTCTCAACGCCGCCTGGTTGATTGCCGCCGACACGAATGTCTGGTCGCCGTTGTTGAGGTTACGCAACGAGTGGAGGAACTCATCGGTGAATGTAATCTCTGTATATACGCCGCCACAGCCGTCGATGTAGCCGATTGAAATCTCGTCGCGGTTCTCGTCAGTCTCGTCGAGTGAGAGGCTGCCAAGTTCCGAACCCTCAAAGTCGTGTGCCACGCGCTGTGCGCCTACGAGGCTTCCGCGTGTGTAGTTTGTGTTGCGGAATGTGAACGACATATCGAGTGTATCGGCAAGGATATCAGCATCCGAGCCCGCGTTACGCGTACGACCCAGGAGTTGGATACCAGTGCTTGACGCTGTGAGTGAGAATACCGAGCCCTCGCCCTTTGGCTCCTCTGCCACCTCGATGTAGATGCCAGGGAAACTATATACGAATGTTGAGTCGTTCTCGTATGCCTCCACATTATTGTTCGCCAAACCGTTAGCGTCGAGTTTACCCTTACACATCAGACGGTCCATAAACGCCTTTGTAGCGGCAGTCTCCTGCAAGCGAACTGATGTCGATTTGGTGTAAATACCCTTCTCTGGGTCGGGGAATGTGAATGTGAAGATAGGCTCTGCATCGCTTGCGATGTGTCCCGCCTCGCGTGGGTCATAGTTTGCGTAGAAGATTGTGTCCTCTGCACCCTCTGCCACAAGGTCATCCTGAAGTTCGTAGATGTTGAACTTCACTGGCTTTGTAGTGTCGCCCGCGAAGGTATCTACCGCAAAGATGAACATCACCGAGTCGAGCACTGGGCGGTAGCCGAAGCCCACCGAGTCATTGACATTCTTGTTGTAGAGGAACTGACCAGCATAACTGAACTGACGCTTGCCGAAGCGAGCATCGTTCTGCGAACCCAGATAGACATTGTCCATCAAGGCTGTGCTGATTGAGTCGGTGCGGAACAGGCGGGTCTCAAAGACCTTGCAGGCTGTGGTTGCCTGCTCCGACTCCTTCAGCATACCGTCCTTGTAGAGGCGGTAGCGGATTTTCATCTGCTGGTTACCAGGGGTGAACTCCTCGCCGAGGGTGTAGTCTGCCATAGTGGTACAACTGCTGAATGTCGCAGTCGCTGCCACCGCGATGAGCATCACCGCGATAAAAATCGTATTTAATCTACTAAAGATTCTCATAGAAACTGTCATAATTATCGAAACACTCTGGTGATGCAGGGTCCTGATACTCAAGCATAGGCTTGCCGCTCTGGCGAGCGTACTCCACGAGCGCAGGGTCTGCAGCAGCCGACGATACGATGATGCCATCGGCATAATCAATAACGAAGCGATAGAGGTTTTCGTATGATGGGAGTGTTAATTCCTCAAGTTTTTCATCCACCACGCCCTCGTTTGCGATGCGGTTCTTGAAAGCAGCATCCAGCGGCTTGGTGAAGCGGTCGTCACACAGCGACACCACAACCTTCACATCGCGGAACAATGGGTCATCGTTAAAGACCTTCTTCAGGTAGATAGGCATAACGGCCGACATCCAACCCATACAGTGAACAATCGAAGGTGTCCAGTTGAGTTTCTTTACAGTCTCCAACACGCCGCGTGCAAAGAAGATAGCGCGCTCGTCGTTGTCGGCAAACTCCTCACCCTCGGCATCCGTCAGGGCTGCCTTGCGTGCAAAGTAGTCGTCGTTGTCGATGAAGTAAATCTGTATGCGTGCCGAAGGGATTGACGCCACCTTGATAATCAACTGATGGTCGTTGTCATCAATGATGAGGTTCATACCCGACAGACGGATAACTTCGTGCAACTGGTTGCGACGCTCATTCACACAACCGTAACGAGGCATAAATGTGCGAATCTCGTTACCGTGCTCCTGCATCGCCTGCGCCAGATGACGGCTCAATGCCGAGAGTTCCGTTTCAGGCAGGTATGGCATAATCTCCTGACAAACATATAGTATTTTGCGTGAAGCCATATAGTTCGCTTTTGTTAATAATGTGCAAAGATAATAAAAAAATCTATATATTAAGGTGTCTTTGTCGCTAATTGGTCACTGCGGCGTGTGCCGAATTACAGAATCAGCATCGCGTCACCGTAAGTTCCGAAGCGATAACCCTCCTTGGCAGCCACCTCGTAAGCGCTCATAATGAGGTCGTAACCACCAAACGCGCAAATCATCATCAACTGTGTTGATTCTGGCAACTGGAAGTTGGTAACCATAGCGTTTGCAACGGTAAAATCGTATGGCGAGAAGATGAACTTGTTGGTCCAGCCCTCCATAGCCTTAATCATACCGCCAGTCGAAACGGCTGTCTCGATGGTACGCATTACGGTAGTACCGATAGCCACCACCTTGTGACCCGAACGCTTTGTTGAGTTCACGAGTTCGGCAGTCTGCTCCGTTACGAAGAACTGCTCGGAATCCATCTTGTGCTTTGACAAATCCTCGACATCCACCGAGCGGAAGTTACCCAAACCTGCGTGCAGGGTGATGAAGCCGCTCTCGATGCCCTTGATTTCCATACGCTTAAGCAGGTGCTTCGAGAAGTGCATACCTGCGGTAGGTGCTGCTACGGCACCCTCGTTCTTTGCGAAAATAGTCTGATAACGCTCGGCGTCCTCTGGCTCAACCTTCTCGCGCACCCAGCGTGGAAGTGGAGTCTCGCCCAGGCGGAAGAGTGCCTCCTTGAACTCCTCGTAAGAGCCGTCGAAGAGGAAGCGCAATGTACGACCGCGTGAGGTGGTGTTGTCAATCACCTCTGCGCCCATCATATCATCCTCGCCGAAGTAGAGTTTGTTACCGATACGGATTTTGCGGGCAGGATCAACGATTACATCCCACAGGCGGAGTTCGCTGTTGAGCTCGCGCAGAAGGAAAATCTCAATCTCAGCACCAGTCTTCTCCTTGTTACCATAGAGGCGTGCAGGGAAAACCTTGGTGTCGTTGAAGAGGAACAGGTCCTTCTCGTCGAAATATTCAATGATATCTTTGAAGATGCGGTGTTCGATGGTGCCAGTGGCACGATTAACTACCATAAGTCGTGACTCGTCACGATTGTCTGCGGGATACTTGGCGAGCATCTCTGGTGTGAGCTCATATCCGTACTGCGATAACTTCATAATATTACTTTTCGTAAGATGTGAAAGACACAAATATCAATTAATTATACGAAAAATTCGCTATTTTGTTTCACTCTCGCCTAAATTTTCGAGAAAATTTTGCAAATTCCACGCATTTTCGGCTGTAAATCCGCCACTTCGGGTGCGTCGGAGCGAACGGAGGTATGCTCCGCTCTGCACCATCTCGCCTATCTCGTGAGCCAGCGAACGGATGTAGGTTCCCTTGCTGCAACGCACTCTGATTTTCAGATAAGGCATCTGCAAATCGAGAATTTCCATCTCGTAGATGTTGATGAGCGCCTTCTTTAGTTCGACCTGCTCGCCCGCGCGCGCGAACTCGTAGGCACGCACACCCTCGACTTTCTTTGCCGAGTAGATGGGTGGCGCCTGGAGGCGTTCGCCAGTGAGGGCAACGAGTGCCTGCTCAATCATTTCGCGTGTGATGTGTTCGGTGGGGTAGCGCTGGTCGATGGGGTGCTCCATATCGTAACTTGGGGTCGATGCACCCAACTCCAGTTCGGCGATATACTCCTTCTCCTCGGCTTGCAGAGCGTTCACCATCTTGGTTGCCTTGCCGATGCAGACCAGCAGGACGCCAGTCGCCAGTGGGTCGAGCGTACCCGCGTGACCAATCTTAATCTTCTTGTGACCTATGCGCTGGAGCGCGAATTTTATCTTTCTCACCACATCGGTCGAGGTCCACTCAAGTGGTTTGTCGATGACGGCGATGTAGCCTTCGGGAAAGTTGAAATCTCGAAGTGATTCTGTTTGAGTCATAGTCTATTACAAAAGGTTGCAAGCGATAGCCACTATACCCGCCACCGCGCAATATACGGCAAACCAGATGAGTTTACCCTTATTAACAATTCCAATCATAAACTTGCACGCCAGGCATCCCACCACAAACGATGAGATAAAGCCGCAGAGCAGAGGCAGTGTGCCAATCGACGAAAATACCATCTCGCCACTTACAACCTCCAGCAACATCTCGCCGAGGATAGGCGCCAAGACCATCAGGAACGAGAACTGCGCCACGGCAGACTTCTTGTTGCCGAGCAGAATACCCGTTGCGATTGTTGAGCCCGAGCGTGACAGACCAGGCATAGCCGCTACGGCCTGTGCCAAGCCGATGATGAAGGCGTCACGATACGATATATTCTCTTTGACGCGTGGGCGCGCGTAGTACGCGAAGGCGAGCAATGAGGCTGTCAGGAGCAACATAGCACCCACGATAGTGAGGATGTATGGCGACTCCAGCATTGCGTTGATGTGGTCCTTCAAAACAAAACCCACGATGCCGATAGGAATCATCGAGAGGATAAGTTTCAGGGCGTATGCCTGCTCCTCGCTGAAGTGGCGTGAAAAGAGACCCACCACGAGGCGCTTAATCTCTGGCCAGAGGATGACGATTGTACTCAATACGGTGGCTGCGTGGAGCGTCACATCAAAGACGAGGTTTTCTTCGATTTCAACGCCCAGCAGAGCCTTTGCTATCTGCAAGTGACCGCTGCTTGAAACGGGCAGAAACTCGGTCAGTCCCTGTACTACACCGAGAACGATTGCTTCAATTATTGACATTTATAGTTGCTGTTAAAATTTCTTCATCAATGCGTAAATCTCAAAGGCAAAGCCTCCGACGATAAGGATTGGGGCGAGTGTAATGCGACGCCACGAGAACATCGCGTAGTTGAACTCGTCGGGGCTCTCGCTGCCGCCGCCGCACATCAGCACCATACCGAGGATGATGACCACAAGACCTATGGCAAGGAGGATGTAATTCTTTGTCGAGAGCGCCATCTGCCCGTCGTTAGGGTCTTGCACAGAGTTGAATTTTTCTATCAGTTTCTTGAACATATCTGCTTGATTTTCTAATACAAATAAATCTTGTTGGACTTCATATTCACGAACTTTCCGACTGCAAAGGTCGTAAAGAGTAATGAAATTACCAAACCTAATGCAATCATTCCGCCAATGACGATACCTATTTTTATAAGTTCGGCAGTCGCCACTATCTCGGGCATAGCACCGCTCAAGGCTGCCAGCGAGCCCACGAAAAGGAGGCTTGCGAGGAGTCCTGCGATGAGTCCCTGCTTGGCTGCTGTGGCGAGGAAAGGACGCATAATGTAGCCCTTCGTAGCACCCACCAACTTAAGCGTGTTAATCAGGTAACGGCGCGAGAAGATAGCCAGACGGATGGTGTTGTTCAGCAGGATGAGCGAGATGATGAGTAACGCTCCGCCGAAGGCTGCAAGGATGATGGTAATCTTCGAAATCGTCGAGTGCAACTGCTCGATTGTCGAGGCGGGGTAGGCGACATAGACAACGCCCTCGATGGCTGAAAGTTTGTCCACCAGAGCATCCGTAGCGGCTCTGTCGCGTGTGCCGATAGCCACCTCGAAACTATTACGCAGAGGGTTGTCCTCCAGGATGCTCTCAATCTCGGTGGCGAACATACGGCGGAACTCCGCATCCTCAATCTTCGAGTCCTTGTCGGCGTACTGGATCTCCACAACGCCCTCAAATGCAGCGATTTGCTGTTCTATCTCTGCTCTCTGCTCGGCGCTTACCGAGTTATCCAACTCTGCCGAGAGGGTGATGCTGCTACGCAGTGTGTGGGCTGTGGTGAGGGCTGCCGAGAGCATATAACCCACCGTACCCATCAGGAAGAGCACCAGCGTGATGCTGATGGTCGAGACTATATACGAGCGTCTTACCTTACGCTTTAGTTTTTTGTCGTTGCGCATTGGTTGGTAGTGTGATTTTTGATTGAGAATATGATTGTCAGCACTAACGAGATGAGCACCACCAGCGAGAACGCCAGCGTGATACCCTCCACAAGTGCCCACTTTGGTGCACGATAACGCCACTCGACCGTGTGCTTGCCCGCAGGAATCTCTACGGCACGCAAGATGTAGTCGGCACGCAGTGGCTTCGCCTCCTCGCCATCGATAGTGACTGTCCAGCCCTTGTCGGTGAAAATCTCGGAGAATACGACCAGCGCATTGCCCTCAGCCTGAGCCTCATAACGAAGGTAGTTGGGGCGGTACTCCGAAAGCGTGATTTCGCCCGCAGCAAGGTCAAGGCTCTTTGGAAGGAAATCCTTGCTCATCACAGCCTCGCGCTTGGTGTCAATCTTACCCAAGAGGTCCATCTCCTCGCGTGGTGAGTCGGCACGCAGAACGCTCTCGACCATCCACGCAGCGCCGTTTGCCTCGGGGCGAGGGATGACATCGTCGGCAGTAGGGCCATTTATGATGTAGCGCACATTGAGCATATTGAGCACACCCTCGTTGAGTTTCGAGAGGTGGTGGTCGATAAGGTCTTGGTAACGAGAGAGTTTAGCGCCGTGATAACCACCTACGGAGCGGTGGAAGTAGGATGTCGTGGCATCGTTGAAAGGCGACACCGTGAGGTTCATCACACGATAGGCTGGATCCTTGTCCTGAAGGATGAAGCGGTCAGCCTCGGTAGGGTGAATCTTTGCTGAGCGAGCCTCCACGAAGTTGTCGTAGTTCAGGTAGCGCATATCCACATTGATAAGGTCTGCCGCCACCACAATCGCAAGCAAGGCACACAACACGGTTGGACGGGTGACGACTCTGCGCTCGATGTAACTCCACAAGGCTGCTGCCGCCAGCAGAACAAACAGAAGTGAACGCCACGCATCGGCCTGCATAGCCTGCGCACGCTCTACCTGCATAGCCGCCGCAGTGCTCCACGCCATCTGCTCGTGCAGACCCTGCTTGATAAGGTCATCTGCGCCACTCTGCTGCAACATCTGCTTGAAGTGACCCGACAGCATCACGCCGCTTGACTGCATACCAAAGTCGCCCAGCATTCTGCCACCGATAATCATCACCAGCAATATCGCGCAACTGATTCCCGCAGACCAGGCCAAGGCGCGTCGCAACTCTCTTTTCTGGTCGTGGTGCTTGAACATATAACCGATACCCAGCGCAGCCAGCAGAGGCACGCTCCACTGCACGACAACCAGAGACATAGACAATGTACGGAACTTGTTGTAGCCAGGCAGGATGTTGAAAAGCAACTCAGTGAGCCCCATCCAGTTATTACCCCACGACATAACAAGAGCCAGCACCGATGCTGCCAGAATCCACCAGCGAGTACGGTTTGGCAATACGAAAAGACCAAACAGCGCCAGCATCACAACCGCCGCACCCAGATAGGTAGGTCCTGCCGTGTAGGGTTGGTCGCCACGATAGCGGGGCAAGTACTGTGCAAACGCCTCAATGCCGTACTCCTTCAGCGAGGCAGCCACCGCACCATCCTTTGAGAAGGTGTCAGTCGAAGCACCACCCATAAAGTCGGGCACGAACATATTGAAACTCTCCGCCTTGCCGTAACTCCACGCTGTAGCGTACTCAAGGTCGAGTCCGTCGCTGCCGCTCGCAGCATCCTTTGCCACCAGCTCCGAGCCACCGCGAGTGGTCTCCTTGGTGTGCTGCATCGTATACCACAGGGGCGAGAGATTTGAGCCCACGCCAATTATGCCCGCAGCCACAAGCAACACAGTGCGCTTTGCGAAGGATTTCAGCGCCTTCTCCTTGCAGGAGTAGATAGCCTCGCTGAGCCACATCGCAGCCATCACAAGCAGGAAATAGTAGGTTATCTGCGGATGGTTTGCGCCAATCTCAAGTGAGGTAAACAGAGCCGTGAGCGATGCTCCGACCCACATATTCTTGCGTAGTGTGCTCCACGCCGCTGCTACCATCGGGGGTGCATAGACCATCGCCCACACCTTGGTGATGTGACCTGCGCCGATGATGAGTATGGAGTAAGTGGAAAAGCCGTAGGCGATAGCGGCAACGAGTGATACCCAAGGGTTTACGCCCATAATGAGCATAGCCACCCACATCGCAACCATCGAGAAAAAGAGCAGCGAGATGGGTATGTCGACTATGTTCGTCAGCTTGCCTATGGTGCCCTTTACAGCCTGTGCCGGGTACTTCACATTGATCAGGAAGGCGGGCATACCGCCAAACATTCTGCCCGTCCACTGGGCATCTTCGCCCGTGAGGTCGCGGTTGTCGAGGATATCCTTGCACATTCCCTCATACTGCTGCACATCGTGCTGAACGAGCTTCTCGCCCGAGAGCTGAGGCGCAAAGTAGAGCGCCGCGAGGATGAAAAACAGAGCGATGGTGACCGCTGCGGACAGGATATTTTTTGCTTTCTTGGAATAAAATTTCATTCTTTTTCTTTTTTACAGCGTCAAAGTTACGAAAAACATTCTTTTTTTAGTGGGTAATTCCGAAAAATTACTATATTTGCAAAGCTAATATTGCGCCTAAAACCAAAAATATGGTAACACTTGATTCAATTCGTACCCCAATAGCATCGGATTTGACCGCATTCGAGGAGTTTATGCGTAGCCGTTTTACATCAGATGGAAAGCTGATGTCCGAGATGCTGGAGTATGTCTTGACCACTCACGGCAAAAATATCCGTCCCATCATATTGATGCTTGCTTCGGCTTTGTGCTCGCCAGCGAATACGCGCGAGTGGGTCGAGGGTGAGCGTAATTGCACCAAGCGAACATACCTGGCTGCACTGATGGTGGAGATTCTGCATACAGCCTCACTTGTTCACGATGATGTGATTGACAACTCCGATTCGCGCCGTGGTCGCCCCTCGGTGAATGCCCTGTGGCAGTCACGCAATGCGGTTATCCTGGGCGATTATCTGCTGGCACGCACGATGAGCGTGGGTATGGAGAGTGGTCAGTATGACCTCGTATCGCATATCGTCGGCTCAATCGCAACACTCTGCGAGGGCGAGATTTTGCAGAGCCAGCACACAGCCGACAAGAGCACTACCCGCTCCTCATACCTCGAAATCATCTACAAAAAGACCGCCAGCCTTATCAGCGTGAGCGCCTCGGCGGGTGCGGTGTCGGTGAATGCAAGCCGCGTGGATGTTGAGCAGATGCGTCGTTTTGGCGAGGCGTTGGGTATGGCGTTCCAGATTCAGGACGATATTTTGGATTACAGCCGCTCATCACATACGGGCAAGCCCACGAACAACGACCTGCGCGAGGGTAAGATTACCCTTCCGCTCATCGAGGTTCTGGAAAAGTGTTCGGAGGATGAGAAGGCTAAACTGCTCGAAAAGTTGTCGCAGTGTGCGACGGATGAGTCAGCGGTGGACTTCTTGCAGGGTGTAGTGGAGGCTACGGGTGGCTTGGCTATGGCGGCACGCACGATGAAGAGCTACATCGACCGCGCAACATCCATCCTGGCAAAGTATGCCGACTCGCCTTACCGCACGGCACTGGTCAATATGTGTGCCTTTGTGGCGGAGCGTGACCGATGACAGGAAATTCAAAATTTAGAATTCAAAATTCAAAATTGGAGAATAAAACAATAACAAATATTTTTCATTAACTAAATCTAAAACATTATGACACAAAAACAAAATTCTAATGTGCCAGCGATTATCGTGTGCATCTTGCTCTTCGGTATGATTTCGTTTGTCACAAACTTGGCGTCACCTATGGGTGATATCCTCAAGAACCAGTTCCAGGTTGCAAACTGGATGGGTACTCTCGGCGTATTGTGTAACTTCATCGCTTACGCAGTAATGGGTATCCCTGCTGGTAACCTCCTCGCAAAGCACGGCTACAAGAAGACTGCTCTCTTGGCTGTTGCAGTAGGTTTTGCTGGTGTAGGTATCCAGACTATCGCTGGTCTTTTGGCTGGCAACCTCGCATTCGGTATCTACCTCTTGGGTGCATTCGTTGCAGGTTTCTCAATGTGTATGTTGAACATCGTTGTAAACCCAATGTTGAACAAACTTGCTGGTGGTGGTAACAAGGGTAACCAGCTCGTTCAGGTGGGTGGTTCATTCAACTCATTGATGGGTACAGCAGTTATCTTCCTCACAGGTGTATTCGTACCAAGCATCGTTGATGCAAAGATTAGCCAGGTATTCCCATTGATGGGTATCGCTCTTGCTATCTTCGCTATCGCATTTGTTGTGGTAATGCTCACTAACATCCCAGAGAACGCTCCAGTAGCAGAGGTTAAGGGTGAGAAGTCACAGTATGGCCCAATGTCATTCCGTCACTTCGTGTTGGGCGCTATCGCAATCTTCGTATATGTAGGTGTTGAGGTAGGTATTCCTAATGTATTGCAGAAGTGGTTGAACTTCGTTTCTACTCCAGCAATCGCAGGTACCGTAACTGCTACTTACTGGTTGCTTATGCTCGTAGGTCGTTTGGCAGGTGCTGCTTTGGGTGCAAAGGTTTCAGCAAAGTCTATGCTTGCAGTAGTATCAGCAGTGGGCGCTTGCCTCACTTTGGGTGCTATCTTCTTGAGCCCAGAGACAATGGTTAATCTCCCAGTATTCAAGGGCACAGCAGGCTTCGGTATGGCTTCAGTACCAGTGAACGCAGCACTCTTGGTATTGTGCGGTTTGTGTACATCAGTTATGTGGGGTGGTATCTTCAACCTCGCAGTTGAGGGTCTTGGTAAGTACACCGAGAAGGGCGCAGGTATCTTTATGGCAATGGTTTGCGGTGGTGGTATCCTCCCATTCTTCCAGAACCTCGTTGTTGATTTGACTGGTGGTAACTACCTCGTAAGTTACTGGGTAATCGTTGCAGGTATGGCTTATATGCTCTACTACGCATTGGTTGGCTCAAAGAATGTAAACAAGGACATTCCAGTAGAGTAACCCACACTCTTTCAATAGAAAGTCAGGCGACTGCCCCTCGGGGTGGTCGTCTTTTTTTTAATTCAAAATTCAAGATTCAAAATTCAAAATTGAATTATGATATGCACTCATTCCTCGTCAAAGTCAATGGAAAACGGGTGTAACGCGGGTGTAACGCCCGTAACAAAAAAGACCCTCCCTTATAGGAGAGTCCTTAATTAACTATATTCTAAATTCTAATTCTAAATTTTGAATTTTGAATTTTAACCCACCACAAGGGTGGCTTTTCACCGCCTCGGCTCGGCATAGTCTGCAAGCAGCCTCTGCTCTCACCTTATCGGCGGCGTTGAATTATTGAGCCTTACTCCACCTCGCGGCGATTAAGGAGGGCGTGGGTGATGGTGAGTTCATCGACATACTCCAACTCGTCACCAAAGCCGATGCCGCGCGCGATGGTCGATACCTTCACCGCTGGGTATTGCTTCAGGCGGTTGAGGATGTAGAAGAGCGTGGTCTCACCCTCCACCGAGGTCGATATGGCGAGGATAACCTCCTTCACAGCGCCCGAGGCTACCTTCTCAAGCAGCAGGTCAATCTTCAGGTCTGACGGACCTACGCCCTGCATAGGCGAGATGACACCGCCCAAGACATGGTACAGGCCACGATACTGGCGCGTGTTCTCGATAGACATCAAGTCGCCCACCTGCTCCACCACACATATTGTCGTGCGGTCACGCTCGGGGTTGGAACATATCGGGCAACGAGCCGTGTCGGAGAGGTTGTTGCATAGTTCGCAGTGGCGTATGTCGCGGCGGAAACGGGCTATGCTCTCGGTCATCTGCTCCACTGACTCAGGTTCCATCTTCAGCAGGTGCATCGCCAGTCGCAGTGCCGTGCGTCGCCCTATGCCAGGCAACTTCGCGAACTCCGAGACTGCATCTTGTAGTAGTCGTGACATATCCTAAAGGTAATTATAGGCTCTTGAAATTATATCTGCTCAATGCGTGATGACTCAATCCATCCCTTGCGTCCGTCGGCGATGCGTACCTCGACCCAACCCTCGGTGCGCTCCTCGATTGTGAGCAGCGTGCCCTCGTGCAGTACGAAGAGGTCGGTTGCCGCGCGGTCGGGAGAACTCTTGATTGGTGCTGCCGAACTCATAATGATGGCCAGCTTTCCACCCACCAGCGCCTCACGCTCGTTGTAGGCGAAGATGGTGCTGATGATGCAGAGCACAGTGCCCACGCCCATCAGGTAGAAGCCCACCTTGCGAAGCGTGATTCTCTCCGCCAGGAGATAGAGCAATGCCGCCGCCAGCGATGCAGCGAGCAGTATGAGCGAGCAGATGGTCCACGCATTGCATCCCATAAGGTTACGCACCTTGCGAACCCAGGTTGAGAGGAAAAATTCGGGTATCTGCTCGATGTTATCCTTCGTAGATTCAGTTGCATACTCAAGGTTGTGACGAATATCCTCGTCGGCAGGCGCAAGACGCAGGGCGCGGTGGTAGTTAAGGATAGCCTTTCCCAGTCGCTCCTGCTTAAAGTAGGCGTTGCCGAGGTTGAAATATACCTTCGCCGAGTGCAAGCCATCGGCAAGGATAGCCTCATAGTTCTCTACGGCAGTGGTGTAGCGACCCTCGTTATATGCCGCATTTGCCACCTCCCAATGCTGCTCGGGCGTAGCCGCCACGGGCGTTGTGGTAGCCTCCGTAGCCTCTGCTGATGCCTCCTGCTCGGTAGCCGAACCTTCTGCCGAACCTTCAGCCGAACCCGCCTCTGAAGCCATCTCCTGCGCTCCCACCGTGAGGCAGATGACCAGGAGTGATAAGAATAGTGCAATATACTTTTTCATACTCGTTTACTATCGTTTGATTATTGACTCGATGCGTGAGATGATGCCAACACCCTCGGCATAGACATCGCCCATCTGTATGCTCTCGGCAGGCGAGTACTGTGCCTCGTCGCAACGCGAGATGATGTCGGTGTAGCGTGTAGCCTCGTCGGCTGGGCATCCTCTGCGGCGCAACTCCTCGCGGATATGCTCCTTGGTGAGCGACGATACGGGGATGTTCAACTTGTCGCCCATATAACCCCACAGGGCACGCAACATCTCCTCGAAGAAGGCGTGACGATTGCCCTCGCGCATATATCGCTCCGCCTGACGGAAGCGTTGTACGGCAACCTTGTTTGCGCGGCGGTTCTTTACGAGCACGGTGTTGTGGCTGTCGCGGATGCGGCGGCGCAGGGTGAGGTACAATGCCACAAAGGCTACGATGATGAGCGCCAGCAACGCGAAATACTTACCACTCAACATCAGCGGTGCGGCTGACGAGTGGAGCGCTGGGCTGCCCAACTTGATGAAGCGGATGTCGCTACCCAACTGACGCACGCTCTCCTTGGTTGTGCCCGTGATAAGTTGCGCTGGCTGTGAAGCACCTGCCGTAGGGTCGGGCAGGATGTTCAGGCGCAAGGGGTCTGACTTGAGCGTGATGTATGACTCCTGCTCTGGGCTAAAGTATGTGAACTCAATAGGCGCAATGTCATACTCGCCCTCGGCGCGTGCGATGAAGGGGTACTCATAACGGCGATAGCCTCGTGTGCCAGCCGTAGAGGTCTGGATGGACTCCGTTGAGCGGACATTGTATAACTCAAATGATGATGGCAACTCGAGTGTGGGCTGCTGCAGGAATGTGAGGTTGCCCGAGCCAGCAATCTCTACGGTGTAGGTTGCCGCCGAGTTAGCCTTGAACTCCGTTGCGGGAGGGTTGCACTTCATAGTGAACGCACCCACCGCACCCGTGAACGATGCTGGTGCGCCCGCAGGCAACTCCTTTACATTGAGGGTGATAGCACCCGTAGAAAGTTTACGCTTGATGTGGTATATCTCGCTGTTGCTGCCGAAGAATGGGTCGTAGTTGCGGCTGCTCTGCATCACAATCTGCGCCACGGCGGTGAGCGTCGTAGGCTCGATGGTGAGTTCGCCCGCCTGCTGTGGGTAGAGCAGATACTCCTTGATGACCTGCGAATCATAGACCTTGCCATTCACGGTCTGGCGCTGTGGCTGGTAGTTGTCCGTTGGCAACTCCTGCGACCAGAAGCCGTTGAACGAGGGGAGTTTGGCATCCTCGAGGCTTGCGATGCCCGCGCGTGTGTAGAGCGTGAGCGATGCGAGGATAGGCTCTCCCTTATAGACAGATGAGCGCGAGAGGTTCAGGCGCAACAAAATATCATCCTGCGCCAACTGGTTCTGCAACGCTGTGCCCTGCTCGGCTGCTGCCGCCTCGTTGGTCTGCGTCTGCTGTGGTGTCTCCTTCACCGCCTCGATAGGGGTTGGCTTGGTGGAGAACTGCGTCTTGTCGGAGGTGATGTGTGCCGCACCGATGGTGATGTTACCAGGGTTCTGCGCCATCACCACATAGGTGATTGTGAATGTCGATTGGCTGCTGCGCTTGCCGTTTACGAACTGCACCGAGCGAGATGTCGATTGAGTAGGGCCTGCCAGCACATCCAGACCCGCAAAGTCGGGCGCCTCGAATGAACTGATGTCGGGGTCGCCATTTGAGAGGATGAACTCCACACGGAAGGGCTCACCCACCGAGACAATCAGTGGTGTGTTAATCTCAAATGTGGTATTCTCGTCAGCCCTCGCCACCGCAAAGCATAGCACAGAGAGCACGAGCAGAATCATATTTTTCACTTTTTGCATCATCGCGTATAACTATTGTTCTCTATAAAACGAGTCTTTGTTAGAGTTTATTTTGCCGCAAAGATAAAAAAAGTTTTGCACCACGCAAAAGGTACAAACGAAAGGAACTGCCTGATACCCGTCATTAAAGACAAATATTAGGCAGTTCCCAATAAAATATTTTATATTTTAGTGTGCGAAATCTGCGAAGAAATCATTACCCTTGTCATCCACGATGATGAACGCTGGGAAGTTTTCTACATAAATCTTACGCACTGCCTCCATACCGAGTTCAGGGAAATCAACCACCTCTACGCTCTTGATAGAGTTCTTTGCCAATACGGCAGCAGGACCACCGATTGAGCCGAGGTAGAAACCACCATTCGCCTGACAAGCGTCTGTAACGGCCTTCGAGCGGTTACCCTTCGCAACCATCACCATCGAGCCGCCAGCCTTCTGGAACAAATCAACATAAGAGTCCATACGACCCGCAGTAGTAGGGCCGAATGAACCTGAAGCCATACCCTGAGGAGTCTTCGCTGGACCAGCATAATATACTGGGTGCTTCTTGAAGTACTCTGGCATTGGCTGACCCTCGTCGAGCATCTGCTTGATGCGTGCGTGAGCGATGTCACGAGCCACGATAAGAGTACCCTTGAGGTTGAGTCGAGTCTTGATAGGATACTGCGACAAAATCTCGCGTACCTTATCCATACCCTCGTCCAAATCGATATCTACAGCCGGCGACATTGCAGGTGCCTCAGCAGGGAGGAAACGTGCAGGGTTCTTCTCCAACTGCTCCACGAAGATACCCTCCGGAGTAATC
>JAFZFR010000019.1 GCA_017555805.1 Alistipes sp.
CCGTCTTGCAAGAGCGGAAGACGAGGCTCAAACTCGCGACCCTTAGCTTGGAAGGCTAATGCTCTATCAACTGAGCTACTTCCGCAAAAACAAACCGCATCAGAGCAGCTTACTCATTGTCTAAAGACATCATGCAACCCCGACCGGTTCGGCTAGTGGGAAGAGATGGATTCGAACCACCGAAGGCGTACGCCAGCAGATTTACAGTCTGCCCCATTTGGCCACTCTGGTATCTTCCCAAGATATTTTGTTTAACGCTCAACCCTTTCGGGTTAGAGAGCCGATGGAGGGATTCGAACCCACGACCCCGAGATTACAAATCACGTGCTCTGGCCAACTGAGCTACATCGGCAACAAACCGTTACGGGATGCAAAGGTAGAGATATTTTTTAATTCTGCAAACTTTTTAGCAACTTTTTTCACATTTTCGTTAAAAATTTAACTAAATCAGTGATTTTAGTCGATTTTTGCGTCGTGCAGACCCTCCTCACAGTCCCAATCGTATGTTCAAAGAACTTTTCCTGACCTCACGCGCCGAAAATTCGGGCGGGAAATCGAGTGCAAATATAAACACTCTTTCCGTAAGAAAAAAACAAAGAGAAACTTTTTTTCAATAAAAAGTGAAAAAAATAGGTTTTGAGGGCATACCTATATATAATATAGAGGTTTTTCGCCCCTCTGGCTTATCATTTATAAGATGGCGCAACCACTTTTGCACACCTTTTGCACGCCCACAGGAGTAGGAAACTAAAGCGAAAAGATATGTATCTGTTGTGGTATCTGCTCATAGGACTGGTGGCGGGATGGATTGCAAACCTCATCGTGAGGGGCAACGGCGCGGGCTTTATCATCAACCTGATTGTCGGCATCATCGGCGGCGTGCTGGGCGGCTGGCTCGCGGGGTTGGTCGGCTGGATTCCCTTCGGCACACTGGGAACACTCATCGCCTCGGTCATCGGCGCGATAGTTCTGCTGCTACTCGTGGCGCTGATTACGCGGCGAGATGTATAAAAAAGCGAGTCAGCCGTTAGACTGACCCGCTTACACATTATAAACATCATTCTATATTATACCATATTGCTGGCTCTGCGCCCATCTCAAATCGCAACTCGCCACCTCGCACCAACTCCTCGTGGGTAAGGTATGGAAGTGGGTACTCCGCGCCATTGAGCCATACGCGCTGGATGTACCTGTTCTCGGCAGAGTTGTTCTCGGCGATAATCTTGAACTCGCCGCCAGCGACCTTCATTGTCACCTCGTCGAAGATTGGCGAGCCAAACCAGTAGCGGCCGCCCGCAGGCTCAACCTCGTAGATACCCATCGCCGACATAATGTACCACGCCGACATCTGACCTACATCCTCGTTGCCCGAAAGACCATCCTCGCGGTCGTGGTAGAGCACCGAGAGCACCTCGCGCACGCGGTCGGCACTCTTCCAGGGCTGACCCAGCATCGTGTAGAGGTAGGTGATGTGGTGGCTTGGCTCGTTGCCGTGAGCATACTGACCAATCAGACCAGAGATATCGGGCGAGGCGTTCTCGCCAGTGATGTTTGAACTCACCGTAAAGAGCGAGTCGAGTTTCTCGATGGTCTTCTCGCGTGAGCCGAAGCAGCCGACCAGCCCCTCCACATCCTGCGGAACGAGCCAGGTGTATTGCCAAGCGTTACCCTCGCAGTAGTCGCCGTTGCCGTGCGCCGAGAAGTATGGGTCGAATGGTGTGCGCCACTCGCGGTTGCTGTCCAGACCGCGGATGAAGCCCACCGATGGGTCGAAGTAGTTGCGGTAGGAGTGGCTGCGCTCCTCAAAGTATTTCGCATCGGCATCCTTGCCCAGCGCACGCGCCGCCGCAGCCGCCGCACCATCAGCAATCGCAAACTCCATATCCTTCGCCACCGCCTCCAGAATCTTATCAACTGGGATGTAGCCATACTCCATTCGCTCGCCGTTGCCGCGACCTGGGTGCATTGATGTGCGCTTCACCGCCTCGAAGGCACGCTCCATATCGACACCCTCGACACCCTTCACCACAGCATCCGCCACCGAAATCACGCCTGGGTTGCCCACCATACAGTCGGTCTCACAACCCCACAAGTGCCATACGGGCAGGCGACCCTGCTCGTCGCAGATGTTGAGCATCGTATTGACCATTGCCGACATACGCTCTGGCTGAAGGATGGTCAGCAGAGGCATCGCCGCGCGATAAGTGTCCCACAATGAGTATGTTGTATAGGTCTTGTGACCTGGGTTGGTGTGTACCTCGCCATCCGCACCGCGGTAGTCGCCATTGACATCGCAGAATTCCGACGGCGCAATCATCGTGTGGTAGAGCGCGGTGTAGAATACACGCTTCGCCGCCTCGTCATTACCCACGACCTTCACTTTGCCGAGCTCCTCGTTCCACGCCGCCTTTGCCTTGCGAGCCGTAGCCTCGAAGTTCCAGCCGCTCAACTCCGCCGCGAGGTTTGCCTTCGCACCCTCGACACTCACCGGCGAGAGCGCCACCTTCAACATCAACTGCTCGCCCTCGGCGGTCTTGTAGTTGGCACGCGCATATCGTCCATTTGGCAAAATCTCAAGCGACTCAAACGGACGCGAGAACTCCGCCACGAAATATACCTTCTGATTATTCGCCCAGCCGCGCGAGAAGCGCCAGCCCGAAATGACAGTCGCGCTCTCCTGCTGAATAGAGGTCTCCTCGGCACGATCCCAGCAACCACCATTCTGCAGGTCGAATACGATAGCCGACTCCTCCGACGCAGGGAAGGTGTAACGATGCAGACCCACACGCGATGTAGCGGTCATCTCCGCCACCACGCCATAGCGCTCCAACGGCACCGAGTAGTAGCCAGGCGCATATCGCTCCTGCGAGCGGTCGGCATACGACCACAGACCCGACTCGGGGTCGCTGTGGCGTCCACGCGCATACTTCACCTCGCCCACAACAGGCATAACGGTCACATCAAACAGATCGCCGATGCCCGTACCCGAGAGGTGCGTGTGCGAAAAGCCGATGACAGTAGAGTCGCTCTCGTGATAACCCGAGCACCAATCCCAATCCTGCGGGATGCTCGTAGGACCCACCTGCACCAGACCGAAAGGCACATTCGCGCCCATAAAAGTATGACCGTGACCACCCGTACCGATACGCTGATCGACATAGGCAGTGTAGTCTTCGCCCGCACAAGCCGACATCATCGCGGCAATGCAAACCACCCAGATAAATTTTGTAATCTCTCTCATTGCATATAAGTTTAGTTTCTACAAATTTACAAATAATTTGCTTCTCACCACCCTACTCTGCTGATTTTATGGCACAAAAAAAAGGTCTGCCCCGAAGGACAGACCTCGTTATTAAGCGATCAACTGATTACCACTGGATAGCCTGATCCTCGTCAGGAATCTGAGTGTTGACAGCACGCTGCATAGTCATCGCACCCTTGAAACGGTAGCGAGTAGGAACAGCACCTGTGTGATCTGTGAAGTCGTAAGTGAACTGGAGGATCACATACTTGTACAACAGATAAGGCTTGTTGTCATCATAACGCTCAGGCTGCTCGTAAGAAGAAGCACCTACTACCTGGAAGTCGATCTCTGGGTTCTCAGCCTCGAAAGTCAAAGCACCACCGATACCGAAGTGTACGAACACCTTATAGTCAGCACGCTGCTTGTAAGTGTGGTCGATAACACCAGGATAGAAGAACGCAGTGTTGTCATCTACAGCGTAGAAAGTCTTGTCGCTAACTGTCAATGGCTGCAATGCCATCATCGCGCTAGTGAACTCGCCATTATCGTCTGCAGAGTAACCCAACATTGTTGATGCACCGTAATCGCCAGAGAAATCATTGAAAGGAATGATGTTCAACATAGCGTTGTTGTAGTGCTTACGAGTGTTAGCAGTGTAACCTGGCTGGTTCTCAGCAACCTTCAAAGGAAGGATGTAGCGATTAACCAAGTCCAACTTAGTAAGATCAAACTCGATAGGCATCAAAGTAACTGCCTGACCTGAAGGGATAGTCACATTTGAAGGGAATGTGTATGAATCCTCAGGAGCTGCTACCCACCAAATATCCTGACGGTTGAAACCGATGTTCTTAAGGTTGAGCTGCTCCAAAGAGTCGAGGTCGAGCTCTACCTTTACATTCAAATCGCCTGAGTGTGGTGTGCTACCAGACACAACCAATGGCAACTGATAAGTTACAGGACCCTTCTCAGCAATCTCCTCTGGAGAACGCATCTTGAGGTAAACAGGAGTTACACCCTCAGAATCGATAGGCGCCTTGAAACCTACATAGTGTGCGAACTGCTCGTCCTCCCACTCGTTGTTACAAGAGAAGCAGAATGTGAGAGCCGCAACTGCAATGATTATATTTAAAATCTTGTTCATAATATTCTTAACTATTTAATGTTAAAATCATTAAGTCTGTCAAGCGACTAATCGTAAGTCTGCCAGCCTGGGTTCTGAGTAAGCAATGGGTTACGCTTCAACTCAGTCTTGCTGATAGGCCAGAAGTACATCTTGCTTGTGAAGACCTGAGCGTACTGTGGAACCTCAGTTGGGATATAGAACTTATCCTTCTGAGCCTCGGTCATCATCACTGAGTAACCGTAAACAGGCTTGTTCAACTCAACTGGAGCATCCTTCCAACGGCGCAAGTCAAACCAACGCTGAGCCTCAGCGTAGAGCTCGATCTGACGCTCGCGCTTAATCTTCTCACGCAAAGCAGTTACGCTCTTGTAAGTCTCATTATCAAAGTCAGGTACACCAGCGCGGCAACGAACTGGACGGATACCCTTCTTGATCTCTGTTACATCACGGTAGATATCGTGTGCAGTTGAACCGTCCCAAGACTCGATTGAGTACTCGCCCTCAACCTCGTTCAATGCCTCAGCGTAGAGCAAGAGGATATCAGCGTAACGGATAGCTGGCTCAACCTTATCACGGATAACAGCGTTGTCACCGTTGTTTGCATCCTCTGGGTGGTAGAACTTAATAGAACCGATACCAGTACGCAACCAAAGCTTACCATTGAGGTAACCATCATAAGTACCACGGTAGTAGTGGCAAATCTGGTTACGGAGGTGAGTGTGGTTACCTGAGTAAGACAATGCAGGCCACTTTGTATCAGAGAACGCTACAGAAGCGTAGAAACGAGGCTCACGGTTAGCGAACTGCAATGAGATACCAGCAGCGTCGAGGTGTGGGTACTCACCAGCAGCGGTAGTGTAACCCTTAACGCGTGCCTCAGCAGCCTCCTCATCGTAAGTATCCTTACCAGGAGCGTCTGTACCATCGAGCATGTAGTAAGCATCCATCTGCTTGAGTGACATACCGTGTACATTCCAACCACCGATTGACTGTGGCATCTGGTGCTGTACCATCTGGTTCTTGATGTTCTCACCCTGGTTCGCAGCAGGACCACGAGAGAAGATAATCTCTGAGTTACCGTCGATAGTAGTAGAAACGTTGAAGAGTGAA
>JAFZFR010000020.1 GCA_017555805.1 Alistipes sp.
ATTGTGGACCCAGAGGGGCATGATCCCACGACCTTCGGATTATGAGTCCGCTGCTCTAACCGACTGAGCTATGGGTCCGACGCAACTCCTTACGAGTTTTGCGAGTGCAAAGTTATGATAAAAATTTATAAAATGAAATTTTCAACGATAAAAAGTCGTTTTCGCTTATCTTTTGCACTCATATAAAGGTAGGGGCTATTCAAACAACCCCTACCATATACCAAAGGATTGTATAAGAAGAGGGTATTCAAGACTTGCGAAGCCCGAGAAACCGCAGTTTACTAAAGCGTAAAGAGGATTTCGAGGGCAAGCGCAACGCAGAAAACACCTTATTGTACATTCCGTTTATCGTACGCGGATTCGCTGACCGATACGCAATGTCGAAGTCTTTTTCAGACCATTCAACTGACACAACTTGGTTACGGTTGTGTGGTTGTTGATTGCGATACGACCGAGGGTGTCACCACTCTTTACGATGTGGTACTTGATAGCGGCCGCCTCGGCTGCAATCTTCTTGTCCTCCTCGTCGCTCTGAATCTCCTCGTCGAAGTCCTGCGTGAAGCGAGAGTATGGGCTGTAATATGTGCGCTTGAGAAGGAATGTCTCGCGGCGCAGAGTACCAGTCGTGAAGTCAATCAAGCGCTCGGGGTCGAATGAGTGACCCTTGTAGCGAATCTCATAGTGGAGGTGAGAGCCTGTGCTTCGACCTGTGTTACCACCCTTACCGATAACCTGACCTGCAGTCACCCAGTCGCCTGGCTTCACATTAACCTCCGAGAGGTGGGCGTAGAATGTCTCCAAGCCGTTGTCGTGGCGGATGATGATAAGATTACCATAACCGCGCGCAACATAGGTTGTATGGCGCACACGGCCATCGAATGTCGCATAGATTGGGTCGCCAGTCTCAAGGTCGATATCAGTACCCTGATGGATACCGCGACGGCGAGGACCATACTTCGATGTCACACGACCCTTGATTGGGCAGTGGTAACTCTTGAGGGTATCAACCAGGTCGATGACCATCGACATTGGCAAATCCTTCAACTCGACATTGTAGGCGTGAATCTTCGATGTATCCCAGTTCTGGGTGTAGATTGTCTCATCCAGCACATCGATGTCGCGGTTGCGGACATAGCGCCAGGTGTTGTCGTTGTAGAGCACGATGCTCAAACCCTCGCTCGTTGATGGGATGGTATCGACCACCAACACATCCTTCACATCAAATGCCTGACCCGACTCCAGCGGCACGCGCTTCACGATGATGGCATCCGAAGGCAGGGAGTCCTTGTTAATCTTGCTCGTTGTAGTGTTCTGTGCTGATACGGTGCCCGCCACCATAAGCATAAGGCAGAGCATCAGCGTCTTCTTAAAATTCATTGGTTTTATCTCTCTAAAAATTTATTCCTGCTCTTTAATCATCTGCTCGGCGCTCTCCAACGCCTTGTAGAAATCCTCGCCAAAACGGCGGATGATAGGCTCCTTGAGAGCCTTATATACGGGCACGCCCAACTTCTTGCCGCACTCCACAGCGTCACGGCATACCGCCCAGCGGTGGTAGTTAAGGCCGTAAGTGCCGTTTCTGAACTGCTTGACACGGATTGGGTACAAGTGGCACGAAATAGGCTTCAGGAACGAGCACTTACCCTCGCGGTAGGCACGCTCAATAGCGCAGAATGTGATGCCACCCTCCTCAAAGGCGTAGGCGCAAGCGGCATTATCCACCAGAGGCGTAGTGTAGTCACCATCCTGATCCACCACCATAAAGCCCTGCTCAAGCACAGCCTCGCGACCCTCCTCGGTCATATATGGGGCGTAGTTGTCGAACTCCTCCTCCAACAAATCCACCTCATCAATATCAAGGGGAGCACCAGCATCGCCCTCAACACAACAGATTCCCTTGCACTTACCCAAGTCGCAAGCGAAGCACTCACGCAGAAGGTCTGCGCTCACTATCTTATCATCAATCTCAATCACGGGTTGTAAATATCTTTATATCTAAATTCCAAAATCTCCTCTACCATCTCGCGGAACTGACGAGCCTCCTCCAACTCGGGATTCAACTCCTCGGCCTTGCGAAAATCGTTTATTGCGTTGCCCCACTCATTCTGGCGGTAGTAGCATTTGCCACGCTCGATGTATAATTCGGCGCTCTCTTGCTGCGAAAGGGCTGCCGTCAGGGTGCTTATCTTGCGAGCCAAGGTCCAAAGACCCTGCTGCTTGATGTAACCCCTAACCTCGGCATCCAGCATCTGCGACACATCGTCACCACGCTCCAGTCTGTCGCGCACCTCGGTTGATGAGTATGGGCACTGGGGCGCATCCTCCAGGAAATGGGTGCGGGGCGTCGTGAAGGTCATCTCAACGCCTGGACGGGGATAGACATAGATGTCGTAGCCAGCCACAATCTTCTCGGGTTCACGCCACAGAGGCAACTGATTTATAAGGTCTGTTCCCATCAGGATAGAAAACTCCATCTGATCGCCGTAGTTCTCTGTAAGATGCTGCAAGGTATTGACCGTATAGGATGGTTTCTCCAGCAGAAACTCAATCACCGAAGGGCGTATCTGCTCGGGGTAGCGGCTATTCTTGCACGCCATCTCCACCATCGCGTAGCGGTCCATCTCTCCCGCCAACTCCCAATTCTGCTTGAATGGGTTTTGGGGCGAGATAATCATCGCCACCTCATCGCACAACTTATGCTCAACGGCATACTCCGCCAAGGCGATATGACCGTTGTGTACGGGATTGAACGACCCGAAGAAGAGCATCATCCGTCGCTTTGCCATCGCTATCGAGCCAAGAAGTCGTTGATAATCTGCTTGGTGTCGGCAACAGCCTTATCCAACTCGTCGTTTACCACCACGAAGTCGAACTCTGGTGCTTTCGACATCTCAAACTCCGCCTTTGCAATGCGCTTCTCAATGGTCTCCATAGAGTCTGTGCCGCGACCAATAAGGCGCTCACGCAGAGCCTCAATCGAAGGTGCCTGGATGAAGATTGAGCACGCATTCTCGCCGAAGATGCGCTTGAGGCTGATACCGCCCATCACATCCACATCGAAGATGATGACATTGCCCTTTGCCCAGATGCGCTGCATCTCGCTCTTGAGTGTGCCGTAGCAAGTGCCGTTATATACCTCCTCCCACTCTACGAAGGCATCCTGCTCGACCTTCTGGCGGAACTCCTCCTGCGTGAGGAAGAAGTAATCAACGCCGTTCTGCTCCTGACCACGAGGCTGACGCGATGTAGCCGAGATTGAGAACTCGAACTGTGGGAACACCTGCAAGAGTTGCTTTACAATGGTCGTCTTGCCCGAACCGCTGGGGGCAGAGAATATGATTAATTTGCCTGTCAATTCCATCATTAGTGATTATAAAATATTTAACACCTGCTCCTTGATTTTCTCCAACTCATCCTTCATCTTCACGACGAGAATCTGCATATTAGCCTCGTTTGCCTTCGAGCCGAGAGTGTTAATCTCGCGCCCCATCTCCTGCGCGATGAAGCCGAGTTTGCGACCTACGGTCTCCTCCGATGCAGCCACCTCACGGAAGTAGTTGCAGTGGTTCGTAAGGCGCACCTTCTCCTCGGTGATGTCGAGTTTCTCGATGTAGAATATCATCTCCTGCTCGAGGCGGTTGGTATCCACATCCACCTTGAGTTGAGCCAGGTTCTCGCGGATGCGATTCTTGATTGTCTCGGCACGCGCAGCCTCGTAAGGCTCAACCTGACGCTTGTACTCCTCAATCTGGTCAACGCGGCGCAACAGGTCGGCAATCAGCGTTGCACCCTCCTGCTCGCGGAAGGCGTTGAACTGCTCCAAAGCCTGCTGGAGAGCCTGCTTCAAAGCCTCACCCTCCTCCTCTGACAGACTCTCTGCTTGAGAAGATACCACCTCGGGCATACGCAACACCGCTGGGACGATGGCGTCGTAGTCGGCACTCACGCCAGAATAGACCAACGCCTCGTTCACCTGACGCATATACTCGCCAAAAATCTCCTTATTAACCGTAGCCGATGTGCTGACTGTGGTGTTCTCAACCGACACCGAGATGTCGGCCTTACCGCGCTGGATGGCAGCCGAAGCCAAACCGCGCAACTCAAACTCCATCTGGCGATATACGGCGGGCATACGCACCGACAAATCGAGTTGCTTGGAGTTGAGCGAGCGCACCTCAACGGTAATCTTCTTGCCTGGCAACGATACTTCACCCTTACCAAAGCCTGTCATTGATTTTATCATAGTCTTTTAGTTTGTTCGTTTCAACGCCCACTTTTTCCGACGAGTTATCTTACAGATAAAAAAGCGGGATAAATCTTGGCAAAGATAATATCTTTGGTCGGGTTATACAAATTTTTCGGCGCCTCTTCGCTCCCAGATTTCCACCTTACGGGCGAGATATTTTCGGCGATTTGAAACTTTTGCGAAAACAATTTCGGGTAATGTAAAAATTTATGAAAAATTTTAATTTTTACGCAAAATAGGGCGTTTTCAGCGACTTTGTTATTAAATTTTCTGAATAACTATAAATTTTGATGTTTTTTATCACAAAAAGCGACAATTGGCATTGTAATTATGGTAAAAACATTTTGAATAATCATATTTTTTTATTTACTTTGTTCTACAGAACGACCCGAAGAAGGGTTACACTGAAACTGAATACTTAAAACTCTACATACTATGAAAAAGCACAATTTTAACGCTGGACCTTCTATTCTTCCAGATGTCGTACTTGAGGCAGCCGCAAAGGCTATTATTGATTTTGACGGAACAGGTCTTTCACTGCTCTCTATATCACACCGTACGCCCGAGTTTGAGGCGGTTCTCGCCGAGGCACAGTCACTCTTCAGAGAGTTGCTGAACATCCCCGACAACTACAAGATTTACTTCGTGGGCGGTGGCGCAAGCACCCAGTTCTTCCACATCCCAGCAAACTTCCTCGGCAAGAAGGCGGGTTATGTGAATACTGGCGTCTGG
This sequence comes from Alistipes sp., assembly GCA_017555805.1. Classification (GTDB taxonomy): domain Bacteria; phylum Bacteroidota; class Bacteroidia; order Bacteroidales; family Rikenellaceae; genus Alistipes. Next base: position 4,979 of record JAFZFR010000020.1, read on the forward strand.
ACAAAGAAGGCTATCAAGGAGGCGAAGTTCTACGGCGAGGTGGAGGTTATTGCCACATCCGAGGACAAGAACTTCTCTTACATCCCAAAGGGTTATACCATCCCAGAGGATTTGGACTACTTCTACATCTGCTCAAACAACACTATCTATGGTACAGAGTACAAGGAGGATATTGACTCTCCAGTGCCAATGATTGCAGATATGAGTTCAGATATTTTGAGCCGTCCGGTTGATGTGAGCAAGTATGCTATGATTTATGGCGGTGCACAGAAGAACCTCGCACCTGCGGGCGTGACATTTGTAATCATCCGCGACGATATGCTCGAGAAGGTTGCCCGTCCATTGCCAACGATGATGAATGTGAACACACATGTCGATAACAACTCGATGTTCAACACACCACCGGTATTCCCTATCTATGTACTGCGTGAGACATTGAAGTGGATGAAGGCCGAGGGCGGTCTGGAGGAGATTTACCGCCGCAATGTTGAGAAAGCTACGCTGCTCTACAACGAGATTGACCGCAACTCACTCTTCAAGGGTACAGTAGCCGAGGAGGACCGCTCGTTGATGAACATCTGCTTCGTGATGAGCGAGGGCAACGAGGAGTTGATGCCAGAGTTTATGGCATTCGCGAAGTCTCGCGGTATGGTCGGCATCAAGGGTCACCGCTTGGTGGGCGGCTTCCGCGCATCGTGCTACAACGCTTGTCCAAAGGAGAGCGTAGAGGCTCTGGTGGCTTGCATGCAGGAGTTCGAGCAGATGCATAAATAATCTATGGGTTACACTTACCACATTCCCACGCGCCGCAACCCCTTTGGTGACGATGTGCTGGAGTGGCGCGAAGAGGTGGAGGAATTAATCGAAAACCGACTGAAGATGAAGATTTTAATTGCGACTCAAAAACCTTTCGCAGCAAAGGCTGTCGAGGGTATGAAGGAGATAATTGCAGAGGCTGGCTGCGAGGTTGTAATGCTGGAGCGTTATGAGAATCAGCAGGACTTGGTGGCTGCCGTAGCCGAGGCGGATGGTCTTATCGTGCGTAGCGACAAGGTCACAGCCGAGGTTATCGCCGCTGCGCCAAAACTCAAGGTTGTAGTGCGCGCTGGCGCGGGTTATGACAACATCGACCTGGCGGCTGCAACCCAGAATAATATTGTGGTGATGAACACCCCAGGTCAGAATGCCAACGCCGTAGCGGAACTTACCATCGGTATGATAATCTACATGGCGCGCAACGGCTTCAAGCCTGGTACTGGCATGGAGGTTAGAGGCAAGCGACTCGGCATCGTGGCTTATGGTGCTATCGGTCGTATCGTGGCTGATATAGCGGATGGTCTGGGTATGTATGTGCATGTCTATTCACGCCCCTACCCTAACAAGATTCGCCTCTACGCCAAGCACCTGCGCCGTGATGACACGCTCGAAAAACTCTTCTCGGAGAGTAACTTCGTGTCACTCCATATGCCTGCAACGCCCGACACAAAGGGTATGATTGGCTATGACCTTATCAAGTTGATGCCAAAGGGTGGCGTGCTGATTAACACTGCCCGCAAGGAGTTGATTGACGAGGCTGGTCTGGTGCGAGCATTTGAGGAGCGTCCCGACATCAAGTACATCACCGACATCGCTCCATCGAACATCGAGGAACTCAAGGAAAAGTTCGGCGACAGAGTATTTGCTACATCAAAGAAGATGGGTGCCGAGACTGCCGAGGCGAATATGAATGCTGGCTTGGCGGCTGCGCGCCAGTCGGTGGGCTACCTGCTTCACGGAGAGAACGAATTTCAAGTAAATAAGTAATATGGTAAAGATAAAACCTTTTTGCGGTATTCGACCACCGCAGGAGTATGCTGCCGAGGTAGCATCTCGCCCCTACGATGTGCTGAACTCTGCCGAGGCGAAGGCAGAGGCTACGGAGCGTTCGCTGCTTCACATCATCAAGCCCGAGATTGACTTCGACCCCATCGCCGACGAACACTCCGAGGAGGTTTATCAAAAGGCGATGGAGAACTTCCGCCTGTGGAAGGAGCGTGGCTGGCTAAAGCAGGATGAGAAGGAGCACTACTATATCTACGCGCAGACGATGAATGGTCGCACGCAGTATGGTATTGCGATGTGCTGCCACTTCGAGGATTACCTATCGGGGGCAATCAAGAAGCACGAACTCACCCGCACCGACAAGGAGGAGGACCGTATGATTCATGTCCGTAACCAGAAGGCGAACATCGAGCCCGTATTCTTCACCTACCCCGACAATGACGAGATTAACGCTATCGTCGAGAAGGTGGTTGCGGCGAACGAGCCTGACTATGACTTCGTTGCCGAGGATGGTTTCGGTCATCATCTGTGGGTTGTGCGTGATGATGCAACCAACAAGCGCATCACCGAACTCTTTGCCGACATCCCAGCGCTGTATGTGGCTGATGGTCACCACCGTACCGCAGCGGCGGCTCGCGTGGGTCAGGAGTGTATGGCAAACAACCCAGCACACAACGGCGAGGAGGAGTACTGCTACTTCCTGGCGGTGACATTCCCCGCATCGCAGTTGCGAATCATCGACTACAACCGCGTGGTGCGCGACCTGAATGGCCTCTCGGAGGAGGAGTTGCTCGCGGCGCTTGAGTCATCGTTCGAGGTTGAGTGCAAGGGCGAGGAGATTTACACCCCAGCGGCTCTACATAACTTCGCGATGTATCTTGGCGGCAAGTGGTACAGCCTCACAGCAAAGGAGGGCACATACGACGACAACGACCCTATCGGCGTGTTGGATGTGACAGTGCTCTCAAACCTTGTGCTTGATAAGATTCTCGGCATCACAGACCTGCGCACCTCAAAGCGAATTGACTTCGTGGGTGGCATCCGCGGTCTGGGCGCATTGCAGCAGCGAGTAGATAGCGGCGAGATGAAGGTTGCCTTCGCTCTCTATCCCGTTTCGATGCAGCAGTTGATTGACAGAGCCGACTCGGGTAACATTATGCCTCCAAAGACAACTTGGTTTGAGCCAAAGTTGCGCTCGGGCGTTGTTATCCACTCGTTTGAATAACCACAGGGAAAGGCTATCGGAATGTTTTTTCGGTAGCCTTTTTATCCCTTGAGGGAGGTCCCCCCTCCGTAAGATGTTTCCACCCCGCCTTTGGGCGACGCATCACAAAAATTTTGCTCTTCGCGCTGTTTTGACGATATTCGCTTTGCTTTTATACGATTGCGATATCCTCTTCTGCCGTGAGAAAGAGACCAACGAGAGAGACAATTTGATATTGCATTATTGAGTTAAAATACCTAAATTTGTATAATTCTAAAACTACACTATATGGCAAAGATTAAAGGACGCATAGTAGTGGATGTCGATCGCTGCAAGGGTTGCGGCGTCTGCATCTCGGCGTGTCCGTGTAATGTACTGGACTTTTCGTCGGAGGTGAACGGTAAGGGTTACCGCTACATCAAAATGAGCAACGAGGATGGCTGCACCGGCTGTGCCTCTTGCGGTTTGATTTGCCCCGACAGTTGTATTGTTGTTTACCGTCAAAAATTTGAGTAATATGGCAGAGAAAGAGGTGAGATTGATGAAAGGTAACGAGGTAATCGCCCACGCTGCCGTACACTGCGGTTGCGATGGTTATTTCGGTTACCCTATCACCCCACAGTCGGAGGTGATGGAGACACTTATGGAACTCAAGCCTTGGGAGACTACCGGCATGGTGGTGCTTCAGGCAGAGTCGGAGGTATCTTCAATTAATATGGTTTATGGAGGCGCCGCTACGGGCAAGAAGGTGATGACATCGTCGTCGAGTCCTGGTGTGAGCCTTATGAGTGAGGGCTTGAGTTATTTGGCGGCCGGCCAATTACCTTGCCTTGTTGTGAATTGTCAGCGCGGAGGCCCCGGCTTGGGTACTATCCAGCCATCGCAGGGCGACTACTTCCAGGCGTGCAAGGGCGGCGGTCACGGCGACTACCACCTTATCGTACTCGCTCCAGCATCGGTGCAGGAGATGTACGACTTCGTGGGCTTGGGCTTCGACCTTGCATTCAAGTATCGCACCCCAGCGATGTTGCTTGCCGACGGCGCTATCGGTCAGATGATGGAGAAGGTGGTATTCTCGGAGCAGAAGCCACGCCGTACGGATGAGCAGGTAGTCGAGGAGTGTGGCTCGTGGGCATCGTGCGGTAAGGGCAAGCGCAAGCATAAGAATGTTGCGACATCGCTCTTCCTTCAGCCCGATGAGTTGGAGGCGCTGAATCAGAAGTTGCAAGCTACATATCGCGAGATTGAGGCTCATGAGGTGCGCTACGAGGAGTATATGTGCGATGACGCCGACTATATCCTTGTGGCATTCGGCTCATCAGCACGCATCAGTCTCGCAGCGGTAGATATGGCTCGCGAGCAGGGCATCAAACTCGGACTGTTGCGACCTATCACCCTCTATCCATTCCCATACGCTCCGCTCAAGGCTATGGCAGAGCGCGGCGTGAAGGGCTTTATATCGGTGGAACTCAACGCTGGTCAGATGGTCGAGGATGTTCGTCTGGCAGTCGAAGGCAAAGCCCCAGTGAAGCACTTCGGCGCAATGGGCGGTATGATATTTAACCCAGAGTCAGTTTTGGAGGCTCTCAAGTCTAACCTCATAAAATAAGTAATGTTATGGCAGAAGTAGAGATTAAGGCAGAGAATTTGGTATATGCCAAGCCTCGATTAATCACCGATACGGTGATGCACTATTGCCCTGGTTGCAGCCACGGCACCGTGCACAAACTCATAGCCGAGGTCATCGACGAGATGGGACTTGAGGATAAGACAATAGCGGTTTCGCCCGTAGGTTGCTCGGTGCTGGCCTACAACTACCTCGATGTGGATTGGATTGAGGCGGCACACGGACGCGCTTGCGCCGTAGCAACGGCAGCAAAGCGACTCCACCCAGAGCATATGGTGTTCACCTATCAGGGTGATGGCGACCTCTCGGCAATCGGTACCGCCGAGACTATCCACGCGGCAGCGAGAGGCGAGAACATCGTGACAATCTTCATCAACAACGCCATCTATGGTATGACGGGCGGTCAGATGTCACCCACAACCCTGTTGGGTATGAAGACCGCCACAACGCCTTATGGTCGCGATGCGAAGTTGAACGGTTTTCCATACAAGGTGGCAGATATGATTGCCCACCTCGACGGCACAACATACATCACACGCCAGAGCGTCCACACGCCCGCCAATGTACGCAAGTGCAAGAAGGCTATCCGCAAGGCGTTTGAGAACGCGCTCGCAGGCAACGGCTACTCGATGGTCGAGGTCGTAGCAACCTGCAACAGCGGCTGGAAGATGAGTCCCGTAGAGGCCAACAAGTGGATGGAGGAGAACCTCCTGCCAGTATATCCGCTGGGCGATATTAAGTGTACAACCCTACCAAAATAGTGAGATATGAAAGAGACGATTATTATAGCAGGCTTCGGCGGTCAGGGTGTATTGTCGATGGGTAAGATTTTGGCATACTCGGGCGTGATGCAGGACTTTGAGGTTACATGGATGCCCTCGTATGGTCCAGAGATGCGAGGCGGCACAGCCAATGTGACCGTTATCATCTCCGACAAGCGTATCTCGTCGCCTATCGCCGACAGTTACGATACAGCGATTATCCTCAACCAGCAGTCGATGGATAAGTTCCAGAGCAAGGTGAAGCCAGGCGGCGTACTTATCTACGACACCAACGGCATCACCACCCCACCAACACGCACCGACATCGAGATTTACACCATTGATGCCGCCACAGAGAGTGCGCGTATGGGTCAGGCAAAGATGTTCAACACAATGATTCTGGGTGGCTACCTCAAGATTAAGCCCGTCGTAGAGATGGAGTATGTGATGCAGGGCCTCAAGAAGTCGCTCCCCGAGCGTGCCTGGAAGTTCCTCCCACAAAACGAAGCCGCCATCAACCACGGCGCCCAAATCATCAAGAAGGTGAGATAACGAGATTGCTTTATACAACAAATCCCAGCCCGAGCGGCTGGGATTTTTGTTTTCTATGGCAATGTGTTGAAATGTTGGGAAGTTACTCTTTTGAGATTTTGAAGCCCAACTTGCTAATCAGCTTTAGTGTGCCGAGAGCTGTGTCGCGGTCGTAGGCCTTTTCAATCTCGGGCAACTCCTCGTAAGGGATAAGGCAAGGGTGATGCTTCAAAGCATCATTACGCTCTGCGCCATAGGTCCACCCCTGCTCCATACGGCTCTGCGCCCACACCTCGTGGACATTTTTCGCCATTGCCTCAATCAATAAATTCAACTCCTCGGGCAAATGGATATCGCTTGTATCCATTGGCTGTGGTACATAATTCTTTTTCATTGCTCTTTCGTTTTTAGTCTCCTATATAGAACAACTATATTGCCGAAATCTATCACCAAGTTCTATTTTTGGGGGATTTTTTCTTCTTACCCATTGCAAATATAGCATTTTCAGCGGGTTTTCACCCCTCAATTAGAGATTATTTATATGTTCAGGCATAAATTCTTCCTCCGAAAAAGATTATTCCCCAATCATCCACTACGCAACAAACCCTTTTGCTATACGAAAAGGATATTATTTGCCACAAAAATTGCTTAAAAGAAAAAAAATCGCCAACTTTGTAATGATTACAACCCTCTCATTTTAGACCATATAGAACGAGGGGAACCAAACTAACACTACTTAAATTATGATTAGACGCATTTTTGCTATCACCATAGATTTTGCGGCAATCCTTGCAGGAGCGCTTGCTATTATATTCTCATTCTGCTGCAAGAATGAAGATTTGATGAATATGATGATTCCTGTCGCAAGTGCATTTGGTGCAGCATACTTAATTTACATTTTGCGACTTTGGGTTTTTCGACCTAAATTCGACTGGCACCTGCTGCACGGGCACTTCATTAGAAAGGTGATTATCCTCGCCCTTTTAATGCCATCTATTTTAACCCTTTGCATTCAGACTTTTGAACCAAACATAGTCGCAGCAAATTTCCTTGACGACAAATCCAACAACTCCCATTATTCATTATTGTGGAGTGTATATTTCCATTTCATGGATCCTGGCAACCAAATTATGGGCGATTCAGGATTGAGCCGAGGTTGGATTGGCATCATCGCCGTTCTAGGCATTTTTATACTGAACGGTTTTTTGGTGTCGTCAATCGTAGGATGGATTGATTCACGCAAAGAAAAGTGGTTGAATGGAGAGGTCAAGTACCCGGGATTCTTATCGTTTAAATCGCACTATGTAATTATCGGTGGCAACGATGTGGTGGAGGGTATTGTGTCGCAAATATTTGAGGCAGAGGATAAATTGCCATTTTACAAGACGATATTTCGACCTTACATCCTCATTCAAACCTCGCGCGATGTCGAGGAGTTTAGACGCGAATTATTCTCAAGTTTAACTCGAGCCCAACAGTGCCGCATCATCATATATTATGGTAACCGCAACTCGCAAGAGGATATTAATGCCTTAAGATGCGGTCGCGCAAAGGAGGTTTTCATCCTTGGCGAAGATACTCGCACCGATGATAATGAGTCTTACCACGACACTATGAATATGGTGTGTTTAAAACTTATCAGTAAGCACTTTAGCTCAACCATCAGAGGTAAGATAATCAACAGAGCGAATGAGTGGTCAAACAAGAAATTCAAACCATTGTATGCGGTAGCTGATGACATTAAAGAGCAAAAAAAGAAAAGAAAACAAGCAATAAACGACATAAGATGCAAAGCGCTTTATGAGGCAAGTGAGGCTGCTATTAATCACGCAAAGGAACTAATTGACAATATTGAAATCGAACAAAAAAATCTTAAAGACATACAAGGTTTATGTAGCAGAATAGACTCATTAAATTCAAAGGTAAAAGAATTGTATAATCCTTTGAAATTGAAATGTCGCGTAATGTTTGAATACCAAGCGACATTCAACATCTTACAGGTCACTGACATTGATGAAAACATCCTTGAGTTCCTGCCCTTCAATTATTATGAGATGTGGGCACAAAAGGTACTTGTATGTCAAGAACTTGACACCAAAGCAAAATATGACTACCTGCCGTTAGAAGGAATCAGCGGTATAAAATCGGAAGATGAAGACTTTGTGCACCTCGTTATTGTAGGAATGTCACGAATGGGTGTTGCTATGGCTATCGAAGCAGCACACATTGCACACTACCCAAATTTTGACACCCCTACGAAAAAGCGTACAAGAATTACATTTATCGACTCCAACATGGAGCAGGAGAAACATTTCTTTATGGGGCGTTTCAAAGAGATGTTTGCAGTTGCGTCATATCGCTGTGTGCCAAAAGATGCAAAAAATATTTACAACAACCCACTTTATCATTGGTTTAACCCTCTAACGAATGTCCACTCAAAATCTCCTTACAAAGGGGCACATTTAGGTTCGGATTTCATTGACATTGAGTGGGAATTTATTCACGGGTCAATTGTTAATCCAGAGATTCAGCAATATCTCGAAGATGCATCTGCAAACAAAAATGCAAAACTCACCATCGCAATATGTCTGCCAGAAAATAGCCGTGCCATAGCCACTGCCTCATATCTGCGCGATAGTGTCTACAAAAGCGACAACACCTCACAAGTGTTGATATATCAGCGTCTAAACAAAGAGTTGGTTGATCAGATTAATGGCAACAAACGCTATTGCGGCAAACTCAAGGCTTTTGGTATGGCAGAGGAGTGTTATGACTTGTCTTTAGTAACAATTTCTGAGTTTATTGCGTCATATGTAGATAAAGCATACAACGATTGGAACAACGGCGGCAAACACATGGCATCTTTCACAGATGAGGAGTACTACTCACTCAATATAATTCGCAAAATAGAGAAACTCCGAAAAGAATATATAGAGTGCAAGAATGAAGTAAATAAAATTAAACCGCTATCAACTAAACCCATCAAGATAAAACCTCAAACTAATGATAACAAACCAGATGGTGGTGGTAAAACTGTCACCGCTAAGATGTGGTCTACAAAATATAATGTTTACACAATGTGGACCAAGTTCCGTTGCTTTGGGATAAACCCAATGGCCAAAATGGAGGATATAAATCGGATTATGACAAAAGCGCTTCCTGCTTTGGGAAAGATGGAGCACAATAGATGGGTGATTGAACAACTTTTATTGCGCTATCGTCCACTTACATCAAATGAGCAAGAGTTGTATACTTTTGTTGATAAAAGTTCAACAACAGACAAGATAGAAAAGACCAAAATCTTAATTTCCGAACAGCAGTCAATCAACAAGGAAGCGTATGCACATATATACATATGCTCGAATGAGAAATTAGAGGAGATAAACTACGAAATGCCAGAGTTAGATATGGCTCTCATCGAAGTTCTACCTCAAGCATACAAGGATTATTTGGGAAAAACTGAAAGCAAAGAAAACAAAAAAAGCAAACAATGACCGAACAACAGATAATAGACGCACTGATAGCTCGCGATGAACGGGTGACGCAGCAGTTCTTTTTTAGGAATTGCCGCCCGCTATTCTTGAGCATAATTCGCTTTGTCTTCTCCTACGAGGTCGATTATAATGAGTTTGTGAACGAATTTTATCTTTATCTGATGGAGAACGACGCCTATCGCCTAAAGCAGTTTGAGGGTCGCAGCTCGATCTACCAATGGCTAAAGACCGTTGCGATTAGATACTTCATCGCAAAGCGCAACTCAATGATAGATATGACCTCAAAAGAGGCTCTTCTAAATGGCGTTGGCGATAGAACGGCGATTGATGACGAGAAGGTTATGATGCAAAAGATGGACATTGGGTACTTGATGGGCAGAATGACCAACAAGCGATACGCCCATGTCATCAAGCGACTGATATTAGACGAAGCGGAGCCCAGACAGGTGGCTTGCGAGTTAGGTACTAATGTTGATAATCTATACAATATAAAAAAACGAGCTATTGAGTCATTGACTGCGATAGCGCTTAACGAAGTTGAGAGATATGAAAAAAAGAACAGAGGATAACTACATCTCGACAGAAGTTTTAGCTGCATTCCTCGAAGGAAATGCAACTGCGCAAGAGAGCCAGGAGATTCTTGACTCGCTCGTCGTCGATGCCGACTTGAGAGAGCTGATGCATATTTCTCAATCCGTTGATGCCGAACTTGGTAAGATGATTTACGATGAGGTAGAGCTCATCCCTATGACTGCAATGGCAGCAACCTGCCACGAAGACAATTACTGCTGTCTTGAGTGTGAAAAATATATCCTCAAGAGATTGAAGGTCGATTTTAACGAAGAGCAACTGCTGAAAAATGCCATTCAAAACGGATGGCTGAAAGATGATGGCACAGCGTTATACAACATAGGACGACACTTGGAATCTTGCGGATTAGTTGTTTCACGCCAATACAAGGCAACAATTCTCGACATCATTACTGCGCTAAACAACAACGAACAAGTCATCGTAGCGGTTGATGGCGGCGAGTTATTGGGTGACCGAATTGACGAGGTCGCCGAAGATATTTTCTTGACTGAACACCCCGACCATACCGTTGTGGTAATCGCATGTGATGCAGATGCGAATACCATTACTATCTATGACCCTAACTCTCCAAACGAGCAGGACACTTATCGCCTATCGCATTTTGAAGATGCTTGGCAAGACTCGAAAAATTATTTAGTAACCATAAACTTCCCAACCATGAAAACTTACACTCCTAAACCGATAGATTTGTCGGATATCGAGCTTTCGAATGACTTGAATGACTTGCGCGAGGCAATTGCCGAGAATGCACACGATGTATGGGCTGTTGAGCGTCAAGCGCAAGGTTGGACATACGGTCCAACTCGCGACGATGCTAATAAACAGACTCCTTGCATGGTAGCCTACTCACAACTTCCAGATAGCGAAAAGATATTTGACCGTGATATGGCTATGCAGACCCTCAAACTTGTTAAGAAACTTGGCTACGACATCATCAAGCGCGAGGAGACCGCCTTGTACAAAGAGTTGCTAAAGCGCATCCGCGGTGCGAAACTTGACATCCAATGCCCCGAGTGTGCTCGCAATGGTCACCACACCCCGGTCTCTCGCCACGACATCTTCTGTAGCACTTGCGGCATCAAACTCGATATTGATTGGTCGTTATACGAGGAGTAGCAGAGAAACAACCTAAAAAAAAGAAATTCCACCTGAAGTGGAATTTCTTTTTTCACATATTAGAGGAGTCACATACCCTAGTGATTAAAATGCACTCTATTAAACCATTTCGCCACCCAGCCCAACTGAAGAGCGAGTAGCGAAACTAAAAACCAAACAACTAAAACCCGATCTTGCGATGCTCTGCGGGTTTATTTGAGAGAATCTCTGCGCGGCAGAAGTCGTTGAGTTGCTCGGCAGAGGGCTCTGCGCCATTCAAGATGAGCGACACAGTGCGCTTTCGGGCGATGTTCTCAATCTGACCGCCACTAAACTCATACTGCGACGCCAGCGAACGAGCCACCTCGCCATCAAGACCAGGTATCATCGTCTGCCAAATCGAGGTGCGCGCCTCGATTGTTGGGCGCTCGAACTCAATCTTATAGATGAAGCGGCGCTCGAAGGCCTTGTCGAGATTCTTTGTGAGGTTGGTCGTGGCAATCATAATACCCTCCAACTGCTCCATCTCCTGAAGGATGATGTTCTGGATGGCGTTCTCCATCTTATCCACCGCGCGCTCTGCCCCCTCGGCACGCTTGCCCAAGATAGCATCCGCCTCGTTGAAGAGCAGGATTGGCGCACGCTCGCTCTTGGCTACGAGTTGGCGGTAATGGTCGAATGCAGCCTTGATATTCTTCTCGCTCTCGCCCACCCAACAACTCTTTATACTACTGATATCCACCAACATAACATCACGCTGCGTGATGCGCGCAATCTGATTGACAGTCTCGGTCTTGCCCGTACCAGGCGCACCATAGAACAGACAAGCAAAGCCTCGGCGCATACCATTCTCGGCGAGGCGGTCGGTCACCTGACGAAACATCTCGGGTTGCAACAACGCAGTCAGTTGGTCAATCTGCGCCTGAATACCCTTGCCATAGAAGAGTTGTTTGGGCGCAAACGCGGTGTAAGGAGTCAGTTTCTTATCCTTCGATGCATCCTTCACCGACACTGCAATATCGGGGCAAAACTCGCGCTTCGCCTTATCGGTCAGATGGAAGTAACGAGGGTCAGCCATACCATCATTCTGGCAAGGCTCGACAAGCCCCGCCTCGCGAAGCGGATGCGTGCCATTCTGCAGGCACTGGTTGATGCCACGCACTCTGTGTGCTCGCGTGAAGTAGTCATCCCAGTCGTGCGTGCCCACCATATCGTCATCGTGGTTGATAAAACGATTCAGATAAACGCACATCATCAAGCCCGGAAGCATAATACCATTCCAAAGTTCATAGCGCTTGAACGCCTGGGCAATAGGCAACTCGGGGTTCGCCTCGATGAGTTCACGCAGACGCTCATCGAGCATAAACTCATCGTCGTGGGTAGCCTCAAAGATGTCGTTCATAAAGTCGTAAAGTTCGCCACTTGAGATGCCCGCAATCGACTTTGGCGCAAACTTACGATTCTCCTTCACAGCATCAATCACCTCCATCGGCACGGAGTAATAACACTCGTTGTCGCGCTTGTGGCGATTGACCAGACCGCGCTTGTAGAGTTCATCCGCCACGCCCATCATCGCAATGAGTCGAGTCGTACGACAGCCAATCATATTGGCGAAATCGCTGATTGTGATACGGCGGTCGTTGCACTTCTCGATAAACAACGAGAACACCAAAGCCTGCTCCGAGGTAATCTCCATACGCTGGGCAATCTGCTCCAGCAAACCGTTTGCCTCGTTGTAAAACTCCTCGCCCAACTGCTTGTCGATGGCGAGCTGCACCACCTTGTCGATGCACGACACAAGTGTCATTTCACTCTGATTTACCACATTTCCCATATCAATAACATTTAATTTCGGTGCAAAGGTACGGGCCTTGTCTGCCAAAATCTGTCAGTGTCATAAAAAGTCAGTGAAAAAGTTGTGAGTTTCTGTCAAATTGTGTCGGTTTGGGCGTTTTTCGGGTCATTTCGAGGGACTTTTGCAAACAAAAATTCCCCTCCGCCACACGGGCAGAGAGGAATAATTTTCTTTCGTTTTGAGAGAGTTATTTTTGCCACTCGGCGAGTCTATTTTCCAACTCCTCGGCAGTGCACAGCACGGCTCTTGGCTTGCATCGCACAGCCGCACCGACAATGCCCGCCGCCTCCAACTGCGATACAATACGCCCCGCACGATTGTAACCAAGTTCAAAATCTCGCTGCAACGCACTCACTTGCGCCTTGCCCGTTGTCACCACATACTTCGCCACCTCTACAAACAGAGGATCAACCTGCGAAAAATCAATTTTTTGTTCCATGGCATTATCTTTGTTTATTTTATTATTCCAATTTTAAGAACTCTGTTATCAACGCATACCACTTGGAATGACATTTTTCTCCACGGCATCTCCAAGGGTGATGCGTTATCAAAGCACGGATATATTTGCCACCTTTCAATTTAAATGTTCTTACTGGAGTGTCATACACCTCTCCGTTATCTTCTACTTTTAATGTGTAATCAGGGAACTCATAAGCACCATCGGGCAGCCAATCATCGGTAAACAACGATTTACACCACACTATAATACAGTCGGGTTGATACTCCTCCAAAATTTCATTAAATGCTTTTCTATACTCCTCTTTCTCTTCCTTTGAAGTGCTTCTTGCCTTTCCAGACTGCGGTTGAGAATGCTGCTTGTAATTATAAAAAATTACCCTTTTCCAGAAATCAATACTTTCACTTGGTGAGGGCGTATAATTGAACATATTATTCTCGAAATTCAGCAATGTTTGCAGATGTTTCGTTGAGCGCTTTTTTATTTCACCCTTCTCATTGGTGTAGTAGATATATTTTGTCGCATCCTCACGATACGGTAAATACTCATCTCGCAAAAGAGAATTGGTCATAGAAAAGCAATCTTTATCCATACACTCATATGCACACTTACCCAATGCAACACACTTTTTGCCACCTTTGCTTTCTTCCGTAGCACAATAATGACTATCACCAAGAATCAGCAGTTTCTTGCCGTTAAACCCTTTTTCGTATTCTTCGCCTTCCCAAGGTATAAATTTTACATATTCCATAATTCAATTTCACTTTTTATACACCCTGAATTTATACTCTGCGATTTCTGCGGGGGCGTGACCCTCGCCGAGTCCCTCCTCGTAAATCCTTGTGCGCAGAGCGGCAGGAGCGAGCACATTCACAGCACAACCCATCGACAAAATCTTCTGGCGGAAGTCAAACGAAGGGCACAGCCTAAACTCAAATATCGAATGCTCGTCGGTGTTCTCCACCTCCACCTGCGAATGGTGCAGCGGCAGACTGCGCAAGAAATTACGCTGCCACGCATCGACCTCCAGCGCCACGGGGCAAACATCGAAATCCTTGTCATTCAAGATTATACCATAGCAATCCGCAAAGAGTTTTTCGGCATCAAACTTCTTCGGCAACTTAAACTTCTCCGCGGTCGTATCGAGCGCTAGAACACGGTCAAGCGCATAGATGTGAGGCTCCTCAAACATATCGGTCTTGCCGAGCATATACCAGCGCTGCTCAAAGAGTTTCACGCACCACGGCTCCACATCAAACGAGTAAGCCTCCTTATGATAAAAACTGCGGTAGGTAATGTGCAACTTCACACTCTCGCGCATCGCCTCAACAATCGGCGTTAAGAACAACTGCCCCGAAGGCACATTCTCAAGCAGAATGCGACTCTTCAAATCCTGATTTCCATTCAACGCACTATTGACCGTAAAGGTCTGCAACAGCCACCTACGCATCGACATATTGTCAATCTCATCACGGTCGGCGATGATATACCCCTGCCTTCCGCGGTCATATTTAATCTCAATGTCAAAGAGTTTCTCCACCGCATCGGTGTAGCGGTGAAAGGTGCGCTCGCCCAACTCCTCACCACGCCCGAAGTGCGCCTCAAAACGCCTCTCCAGTTCCGCACGCGAGATAGGTCCACGATTGCAGATGGTCGTCACCAACCAAACATAACGATTTATAAGTCCCGCCGTACTCATACTCCTAAAGTTATTTCTTGTAAAGTTATAAATTAAAATCAAATCCACCGCTCCGCCGAAAAGAAAAAGTGCATTGCTTGCTGGAATTTGATTTAGTCGCAAAGGTAGAACACCACACTGCCAAAAAGCGACAGAGTTATAATTGAGAATAAAAAAGGATGGGCATAACCCATCCTAATTTTCTTTTCCACCGACGATAACCTTTATAATATAGACCGTACAACAAAAAAGGGCATATGGTCAAAAAAACATCTATTTGTTGTCAATTTGTTGTCAATTTGTTGTCAATTTGTTGCCAATTTGTTGCCAAAATTAGGGGGCGCAGGGGAAAAGAAAAAAACGCTAACAACTTGTCATGTAAGTCATTAGCGTTTCTTTCTAGTGGTGCCACCAGGTGTATTTTAGACCTCACTAATAGGTGCAAATACCCCCTATAATGCATCAAAATGGGCATAAAACGCATCATCCGATGCTTATACCAGGTAAGACTCAACCTTTGTAGCCAAGTGTAGCCAAGGTCTTTTTTCGCACTTTTTTAATGGTATAATCCCACTTTTTTTGATGAACAACAAAAAAATAATTTTTATTTTTGTTATACCGAGATTTTTTTCAGTTTTTTTTAGATTACTCCGAAATACTTCTGCGTTTGGCGTTTTCCTTAATCGTTAGCGAAGGATTGTATTGTATCTTACTTTCACGCACACTACCGCCCGTTTTTCATTTTATTTACCAAATGACTCTTTGAGTTTGTAGAGGGTCATTCCGTTGTATGTAAAGTATTTTGGACCTTGACATACACCCGATACACTTCGTTTATTGCGAGGCATAAACTTTGCGGTGAATTCTGCCAAAGTGAATATATCCTCACCACACTTTACTTTGTTGTCCTCTGCCACAACCAGTTCGGTATTGGTAGGTGTATATACGATTACATCTCCAACCTTAACGCCGTGCTCCTCTAACGAGAAGTTTGCAAATTCCTGATTGATAAAATCGTTCTTATCAAACAATGAGTTGTCATCGCCCATTGGTTTAATCATTGACTCAATATAGTCAATTTCCTCCTTTGTTAGATTGTATTTTGCATACAATTCAGCATCTGTCCAAGATTTCGAGAAGTCTTGAAGTGGAACGAACTGATAATTGACAGAGGTGATGTGCATTGATGACAATGTTATCATAACAAGAAATCTTACAAACTTTGTTTGCATATACGATGCATAGTTCAAGACCTCATTGCTACTATTAAATGTTCCTAATACAATATATGTTTCCGTTACAACTTCCCCTGGATTTAGAATCCTTAATTTTGTTGTTACATTCCAACTGTCTGCATTGTTAACACCTGCACGATCTGGGTTGAGATATCCACACGAGACTTTGTATGTATCTACGAGTTCTTCATTTTTCTTTATTTCAGACCGTTGAATATAACTCTTTCCGTCGCTACTATACAAAATCGCACAATTGTCAAATGCCTTATCTGTTCCTCTAACATATGAGCGAAGACCAAAAGGAGATACGCCCAATACTAATTTTTGCACGGTTTCTCTACCTGTAATTTTCGTTATCTTATGAATAATATCAATGACCAAGTTATCTCCAATAACGATTTCGAATTCATCAAGTGGTCTAACTCTTGTGCTTAATCGTCCCTTCAGAACAGTCGTAAAATTACAGTCTCCATTATGGTTAATATCCCACAGGAAGTAATTGACTCCTCCAGCAATATCTGCAGTAGTAAAACACTCTCTACTCTTCGGGTAATTTACAATGGATGCAAGATGTGTGTCGTGCATCATTTCATCTCTATATTTATCCAGTCCCTTACCTCCTGCAAACCATCTTGATGGAGTAATCATAGATATATAATTTGGCTGCAGTTTTTTTGCAACATCTACAAATAGGTTATAAATAGGTTTTGCACTAACACCTGCACCACCATCCATAACTTGATATGGAGGATTTCCAACTATTGCGTTAAATTTCATATTATCTTCTAATTCTGGATTCTTCCAGTATTGTTTGCCATTAACAATGTGTTTGAAAAATAGTTGAGTTTGGTTTGTAATCTTATTGATAAGATTCTCGAAGTATCGTGCATTGACTTTAGCACTTCTAAAACCTCTCAATGTTCGCTTCGTAATACTCTTCGCCATTTCGGTTTTGCATATTACGAAGATATTATTCCTCAACACCTCATCCCAAATTTGGTTCTGAACATCCAGCGGAACATCAGTTGCCAATTTGTGAGAATCTCGATACTCTTTCAGTTTCTCTGCAAAGACACTATATGTCATATACAGAGGGTAAAGACCCGTCTTGGAGTTAATTTCAAGAATACGGGTATCCTTATCCTTGAATACATTCTCCGTAACCTCTCCGTGACTGACATATCTTGGTTTAGGGAGTTCGGTAGTCTTGTCTTCGTCAAAGAAAACTTGACCTCCGATACAGTCGCCAATATGCATATTGACAACCCTCCAAGGAGTCAGAACAGTCTCTTTGTCGGGGTTTCTGAAATATGAGAATATCCTTGCAATCTCCCTTGTTCTCTCCATAGGTGGGAGTTTGTCCGCAGAACGGACCAAATCTCTATAACTACGACCCACTGCACGAAACAGATCGGGGTCATAGTATGGGATAAACTCTCTGAACAACTCCTTTGTAACACCTCTTGGCATAAACTCCTCCCACGACTGGTCGTCAATGAGGTCTACGAAGTTCTCCAATGTTACATCTTGTTCTTCATCTATAAGTTCTGCACCATACATTAACAGAGGAAGACGGATAGAGATACCTCGCAAAATAGAGATTGCTGCATTGGCATTCTTCTTCTTTTCTTTGAGTTCTTCGAGTCTTCGTTTATCCTCTTCGGTTAATTCTCTCTTCTTTTTCTTCTCTAACCTCTGCTTCTCTCTATACTGCTCATTAGTAAGACCTGTATCATTGACATCAACATTAGTCGAAGTGTGATTAGATTTAGTTGCACCGATAATACCGTGTAATCCCTTGAACTTCTCCAAAGCATCCTTATCGAGTTTGAGCAGCATCTCTTGATTATACAATCTGTCATCATCACAACCATTTCGGGTAATTCTGGAGATGTAAGCACGCTTGAGTTGCTCCAACATATTCTCTACATTGAACTTACCCATCTTCGTGCCGTCATAACCGATAACGGGGCAGAAATTCAAGAACTCGCCCAACTTGGTTCGGTCTGATTGATTTGCAGTTGTTTTGGTGCTTACCTTTGCTGTATCTGCAAGAACTTTCAAGGTTCGGTCTGGTGCAAAGTCAAAGACATAACAGTTCTCCTTTCGTCTTCCGTCCTTTGTGGTATATGGGGTCTGAACACGGAAAATAGTCTGCATATATGCCTTTGCATCGGTATTGTGAGAACCAGACAGCATCATAACAGCAGTCCAAGGTTTTACCGATACACCTGTGGTAAGTTTGCCGCAAGATAGAGTGATAGTTCTCGTATCTTCTGGATTATTACCCATTGCTTTTTCAACGAGACTCAATGCGTTATCATCTGGCACATCTTCGTCTCCATCACCTGCAACATTGACTATTTGGAACTGACCGAATATGTCGTGTTGTTGTAACAATGATGACAACGCCCTTGCTTCTTTCACGCCTGGTATCATCCACAATGTATGTCGGAATGAATTTCTGAAATCAACCGTTGAGAATGGGTAATTGCTTTCAGAGTCATACTTCACGATAAGGTCAAGAAAGTTCTGCACATACTCTTCGTGCACAAATCTTCCCTCCATACCTGCTGGCATTTCTCGATGGTCTTTTTCCTTATCTCCAGTCCAAGTTCTGAAGAACTCTTTGAAATTGAAAGCAGAATCCTCAACATCCTCAAATCCCGACATCGCCTTACCCAAGTCAAAGGTGAAGATGTTGAGGCGAGGAAGTCCTGCATAAGGATTAGGGTCTCCAAAGTGATTCAAATCCCACTCCTCCTTCGCCTTCTGCTCCATTACATAATCCCAAGTGAAAATTTCATCCTCTTTATAGTCATCAAGAAGATTGAATGGAGTTCCAGACAGATTCAAAACACAAGTGCCCTCCTTTCTCAAACTGGTAATCACATTCTTACCTAACTCTGTTTGAGTTCCCTCGTGTGCTTCATCAATGATTATTAAATCATAGTTAGCAGAGAAAATACCAACATTCTTATCAAACTTTCCTCCTACCATTTTTGCACCTCGCAAGTCCTGCATTGATGCAAAATAGACATAGTTAAAACCAGAGTCCTTCTTGGCAGACGACTCCAATTCCTTAAAGTTAAAACCCTTTTCTCTCGAACCGTAATGATAGGTGTTCGGACCTATCATAAAAGACTCGTTATCGTTGAATATCTTTCCAAAATCCTCAAACCAACCTGCATCCACAACTGGTCGATGGGTGAGAATAAGCGTTCTACGGAAACGACACTCCTTGACAACCTGAAGTGCAGATAAAGTCTTTCCGAATCTCATCTTTGCATTCCACAGCATACTGGTGCCACCGTTGGTAAACTTCTTAACGGTTCTGTCTATTGCATCTCGTTGCTCTGGTCTAAACTCAATAACTTCAGTATAATCGACAATCTCTGTAGAGTCTAACGCACTTCGACCTTCTTTTGCCGCCTTAATCGCCTTGAGTGCAGTTTCTACGGTGCATTCAAACCACTCCCTGCCTTGTCCTATATGACCGAAGTCTTTTCTTTTGATACCAGAACGAAGAAGGACACTATGCACCTCCTTGTCATTGAACGATGTAATCACTCCTCCTCTGATAGATACCGTCAATTCTGTATGGTGTAGAGTGTAACTAATACCCGCCGTTTTGGTATATTGGTCAATACGATGGCGTGCTGCCTGATTCAACTCCTTACAGTTTGGTGCAAGGGATAAATCAGTTGCCTCGTTCAATGTTGTCTCTCCGATTTTGACACAATCTCTATGGGTTGAGTCATTTATCGTAAACACATAAATTAGTTTTGCCTTTAAGGTCGAATAATACTGCATATCCTACTGATTTATAAGGTCAATATACTGTATTGTCTTGTTGGATTTCCAATCTTTAATTGTGCAATATATACCGTTATGTTTAGATATATCGTTGGTCTCACATCCTTTGCATTTTTGGATAGTTACATTCGTCCCAAAAAGCGAGTATTCGGTTATCTTCATATCCATACAACTTCCAGGAACAACGCCTTTAATTCCATCCATCTGCCATAAGTTCCACGAGATAATCTCTGCTATGGACATAAGCGAACGGAGATTTGGTTTCTTATTAAACTTATACACGAAGTTATCAACAAAGGTGTAATATAACGCTTCTCTTGCAAGAAGCAGGTTATCACCTTGCCACTCATATCCATAGGTGCTCATATATGCTATGCGAGCAGCAGATAACCACTCTTTGGAGGTTGAAACATTTTCGTTAATAACACGCAACTTTCTATCGAGCAAACCAATTCTCCTCTCAACTGGGATACGCTCTCCTGTGGTCGTGTCATATCTACTTGTGAGGTATGGTGCTTCTCCGCAGGTTATCTCCATACGGTTATCACGAACATAGTCCATCCAAGTCTTACCATCTGGAAATATAATCGGAGTTTCTGTTGGTTCCCAAGTATGAGTGCCATCTACAATCATTTCAGTATTAAACACCCCTTCACGACCAAACCAAGCGTTATCAACAAGATTGTTCTGTGCATTGCACACCCAAGATGGAGTAAATACCTCTGCCATATCCTTTGAGCGAGCATTCTGCTGTGAGCGATTCTTTAGAACACGGGGGATAATCTTGGTGTTATCACAAATCTTTTCGTATGTTATCTCGTCATACTCACCAAACCCCTCTCCATAATGTTCATAATCAGCAGTGCCCCAAAAGATATTCTTCTGGGTAGAATGGTCTTGTAGCAGCGTGTCCAATACAGTCTTTGGGATACCGTCTTCAAGTATATCTATAGTCTCTATTGACATATTAAAAGTCATTTTGTGCAAGTTAAATAACTTTTCAGTTTTTTTTGCGATTGCTTGAACTTTTCCTACAAAAATAATAATAATTTCGCAGAGGACCAAAAAAAACAACCGCCATAATGGTGGCTATCAAACCAATGGTGTTTCACTCCCCGTTATCCAAGTGTGTTGGATTGGGATTATGCTCTCAAGATTATTTTCTCGCCTTGTAGAACCTTAATGATAGAAGACAATCTCATTTCAAGATATTCTTGAGCACAACTTATTGACATACCATTAAGCCAATCGTCATTGAACATCAGTATCAACTCCCAAACATCATACAATTGCTCATCCTCAAATATGCCGATTTCATTAATCTCACTGGCAATCTTCATCATATCATCAAGGGTGGAGAAAAAACTTTTAATTGAGAATCTATCTCCCATACCCGTGACAAAATCATACATCTTTTCTATCCTATTCAAGATATCTGCTTTGATATCATCTGTTGTGGTAGCGGCTACTATTGCTTCACCGCTTACCGATTTTTTAACTTCTGCCATAATACTATATTACATATGTTTTACTACTTTAAAAAATAACAAAAAAAAATTTTTTTCGCCGCGAATAACGGCGATATCACTCCCCGCTATCCAAGTGAGGATTAAATCCACATTAAACTTTACGCTGCTGACTTACTATAATTTGCTAACATTATTTAATTGTTAAACTATACGACGGATAGCATACTCCATATGCAAACCATCAATTGAATGCCACGCTCTCTCTGCTGAAAAGAAACCTTCTGTAATTTCAAATTCAGATGCATTTTCTGCATATTTAGATGCAAGCATCTTCATCGCCTCTTCTTTTGAAAGGCAAGTTGTTTCTTGCGACATTAACTTCGCTCCTGTGTTGTTATCATTAACAACATACTTATAAATCCAAAGTTCTCTCATATCTGTTCTATTATTTAATACATTCACTAATCTTCTTAAAACTTAATCTATTGAACTGATTATATGTCCAACTCGCTCCATAGTTATTTTTCCACATATATTCATTCATACGCAACTTGAACTCTCTCCAATCTTATTCTTGAACCGCCTGTTTTGCCCACTTTATATAATCACCATCAAAATCGGGGATTTTCTCGTCAAGATATTCTATCCATTCTTCTTTGTTCATCTTTATACCATCACCTTTACTAACATAGATGATGCTCTCAATAATAACATCTATAATCATAA
>JAFZFR010000021.1 GCA_017555805.1 Alistipes sp.
AACGCAGAAATCACCTTGTTAGACGGCTTCTTTTTCATCTTCTCTTTTTAGGGAACGGCAACTCTGCGCTTTGGTTGGGGTTTTCGGTGTAGGGCAGAGGTTTGTGGGATATTAAAATAAAAACATATTTGCCATTCATTTAATTATTCTCTGCGGGAAATTATGTTGTTTAGTTTTTTTTATGTACTTTTGCGAGTAATTAAGCGACCTAATAGTACGCTTTAGATTTTATGCAGATTACCAAAGCAGAATTTAAGTGTAGTTCGGAGAAAATCTCGCAGGTTCCAAAGGATGATCTGCGTGATATCGCCTTTATTGGTCGTAGTAATGTCGGCAAGTCTTCACTCATCAATATGCTTACCTCTCGCAAGGGACTCGCAAAGGTCTCTGCTACCCCAGGTAAGACACGCCTTATCAACCATTTTTGCCTCAACAACTCGTGGTATCTGGTCGATTTGCCAGGATATGGCTATGCGCGCGTGTCAAAGTCGCAGCGCGGTGAGTTCTCGAAGATTATCCTCGACTATGTGCTCAAGTGCAAGAAGATGCACTTTCTGTTCGTGCTGGTGGACTCTCGTCTGGAGCCACAGGCCATTGACCTGAAGTTTATCGAGATGCTCGGTATGAATGGTGTGCCTTTTGGTATCATCTTCACCAAGGCGGACAAACTCTCGGCAGCGCAGTTGCGTCGCAGCGTGGAGCGTTTCTCAAAGACCCTTGCAGAGCAGTGGGAGGAGTTGCCACCAATGTTCGCCACATCAAGCGAGAAGGGCGCGGGCAAGGAGGAGGTTTTGAACTTCATCGACGAGTGCCTCAAGCAGAAGCCCGAGGCAGAGGAGAGCGAGCCAAACAACGCAGAAAACTAAAACAATTAAATAAATAGAAAAATGGCTGTTCATAAGATTAAATTTTTCACAGGTCGCGCATCGCGCTACTTGGCAGAGAAAATCGTAAAGAGCTACGGCTCGGAGTTGGGTGATGCAGAGGTGTTGCAGTTTAGCGACGGCGAGTTCCAGCCCTACTACAACGAGTCTATTCGTGGTTGCACTGTATTCGTAATCCGATCGACATTCCCTTCATCTGATAACTTGATGGAGTTGTTGATGATGATTGACGCTGCTCGTCGTGCATCTGCTTACAAGGTTATCGCAGTTATCCCTTACTTCGGTTGGGCTCGTCAGGACCGCAAGGACCGCCCACGCGTGCCAATCGGTGCGAAGTTGGTTGCAAACTTGTTGGTTGCGGCTGGTGTTGATCGCGTGATGACAATGGACCTTCACGCTGACCAGATTCAGGGCTTCTTCGATGTACCAGTTGATGCTCTCTACGCAAGCGGTATCTTCGTTCCTTACATCAAGAACCTCGGTATTGAGAACCTCTCAATCGCTTCACCAGATATGGGTGGTGCAAAGCGTGCTCACTCTTATGCGAAGCACCTCCAGGCCCCTATCATTATCTCACACAAGGAGCGTGCGAAGGCTAATGTTGTAGGTTCGATGACTGCCATCGGCGATGTAGAGGGTCGTAACATCATCATCGTTGATGATATGATCGACACAGCAGGTACAATCTGTATGGCGGCTAATATGTTGATGGACAAGGGTGCAAAGAGCGTTCGCGCCGTGATTACTCACCCAGTATTGTCGGGCGCTGCTTACGAGCGCATCAACGAGAGCCAGTTGCAGGAGGTTATCGTAACTGATACTATTCCACTCAACCCAGAGAAGGATTTGAGCAAGTTCACAGTATTGTCAGTTGCTGACATCTTCGCAGAGGTTATCGAGCATGTTCACAACTACAAGGAGATCAGCTCACTCTTCTACAAATAGTAGATAAGAAATAGATCTTTTGCAAGGTTGTCGGTCTGCGCTGGCAACCTTGTTTTTTTGAACTCATTTTTCTAACTTTGCGTAAAACATCAACTTTTATGACACGACGCGACTTACTTCTTTCGCTCCCCAAAGAGGAGTTTATCCTCTTTCAGCAGGATGATAAATATGGCTTCCGCAACGCTGCGGGTGAGATGCTTATTGCACCCGAGTTTGACTGGGTGTACGAAGAGACTATGTGGTCGGGCGAGTATATCGAGGTATCGGCGAACAACAAATGGGGCTACATCAACAAGGCGGGCGAGGTAGTGTTGCCGATTGAGTATGACGAGATCTTCCCCGTCGGCTACGAGATTGAGGGCGAGATAGTGCTCTTCCACCTGCTTGAGAAGGATGGTTTGCAGGGCATCGCGGATAAGGATTTCAACATCCTGATACCGGTAGAATATACCAGTCTGGCTCCTACGGGCTTGAATATCCACCGAGCTTGTGCCTGCAAGGATGGCAAGTGCGGATTTATCGACATCCACAACAACACGACCATTGAGTTTCGCTTTGAGGAGTGTGGCTATTTTACCGAGGAGTTAGCACCCGTAAAAGTTGATGGCAAATGGGGCTACATTGATATGGCGGGCGAGATTGTGATTCCTTGCCAGTTTGATGATGCCTGGCAGTTTAACGATGGTTTTGCCTCGGTGATGCTTGACCATAAATGGGGTTTTATCAATACGGCGGGAGAGGTTGTTATCGAGATAAAATATGATGATGCAGGCTCTTTCGGTGAGGGTTTGGCACCCGTAAAGGTCGGCGAGGAGTGGGGATATATCAACGCCGACGGCGAGATGGCCATCGAGCCGCAATTCGAAGACGCCTGCCCATTCCACGAGGGTCGCGCTATGGTACACGGCTTTGATGATAACGATGATTGGGGTTATCACCACATCAACACCAGGAGCGAATTTGTAGATTAATCGCGATTGATATTTGCCTTTATTCTCTCCAGCCCACTACGCTTCAAAGGCGTAGAGCCGAAGCGGTCAGAGAACTCCTCTTCGCTCATTGCGAGCCACTCCTGGGCGGAAATTTCGCGAGGGTCAAACAGAGGGTTAAATGCGGAGTTGCTATGCGACTTCGCTTTTTTGTTATAGGGGCAGCAGTTCTGGCACTCATCGCAACCAAATATCCAGCCATTCAGCGGAGTAGCACCCTCGCCCACCTTTTCGATTGTCTGGCACGATATGCAACGCGCAGTGTCGATGGTCATCGGCTCGACGATAGCGCCCGCCGGGCAAGCATCCACACATCTGCGGCACTCGCCACACCCCACCGCCTGCATCGGCTCATCGTAGGCGTCCACCTCACAATCGAGCACCAACTCACCAAGCAACACATACGAGCCGTAGTCGGGCGTTACAAGCAACGACTGGCGTCCTATCCATCCCAATCCCGCCTCCACTGCATACTGCTTTTCAAGTATCGGTGCAGAATCGACACATGCCCTGCCCTTTAGCGAAGGATAGCGTTGTTGCAACACCTTTAGGAGCGTCTGCAACATCTTCTTTATTGACTTATGGTAATCGCTATTGCAGGCGTACGATGCAATCTTACACCTATCCTCTGCACCATATCCGCCGCTCATCTCGGACTTGTAACTTACAGCACACACCACTACCGAGCGCGCCCCCTCGACCATCTGCTCGACATCGAAGCGCATCTCCTGATAGTTACGCATATACCCCAGCGACGAGTCGTATCCTTGTTCCAGCCACCTGTTGAAAGCCAGGCGGTTAAGAGGAAATTTCTGACATCGCGCCACGCCGCAGAGGTCAAATCCCGCATCTATCGCAGCATTTTTGATATATTTAGTCTCAATAATTACCATTTTCAACACAAAATTAGTGAAATTTAATATTTTTTCACTATCTTCGTAACAAATTTACCAAGAATAATCATTTTATGATAAAATTAAAGACTATTTATGAGCTTCTTAATGTAAGCGTTGAGAAGTTTGCAAACAATATCGCCTTTACGATGTTGGGCGGTGAGGATGTCACCTATCGCGAGGTGAAGGAGCGCGTGGAGCAGGTGCAGGAACTCTTGCTCGGCGCAGGCCTGAAGGCTGGCGATAAGGTAGCGCTTTTGAGTAGCAGTATGCCTAACTGGGGTGTAAGTTATTTCGCTGTCACCACTGCGGGTATGGTTGTCGTGCCATTGATGCCAGACTTTACGGGCGCAGAACTCGACTCACTTATCGAGCACTCGGAGGCAAAGGCGTTGCTGGTATCTGACAAACTCTTTACCAAACTCTCGAAGGAGACAGTTGCCAAACTCAATATCGTCATTCGCACAAAGAATTTGAGCGTAATCTCTCAAACCGTCAAGGAGCAGGGCTCGAAGGTTATCCCACAGCCAGAGGATTTGGCGGCTATCATCTACACCTCGGGCACAACATCAAAGCCAAAGGGCGTGATGCTGACACACTATAACCTCGCATCGAATGCTTGCTTGTGCAACATCCTCTTCCCAATCTATGAAACTGATGTTACACTCTCTGTTTTGCCTATGTCACACACCTATGAGTGTACTTTGGGATTGTTGCTCATCTTCAGCGGCGGTGGTAGAATGACCTATCTGGAGAAGCCACCTACCCCATCAATCTTGCTCCCAGCGTTGCGTAAGGTGCGCCCTACTATCTTCCTTATCGTACCACTTATCATCGAGAAGGTATTTAATAGTCAGGTGAAGGCGAAGTTTACATCCAACAAATTCATCTCTGCTATCTATGGCATACCATTCTTCCGCCGTATCCTGCACCGTCTTGCATCGAAGAAGTTGATGACTGCTTTTGGTGGTCGCGTTCGCTTCCTCGGCATCGGTGGCGCAAAGTTGCATATTGACACAGAGACATTCCTGCACGAGGGCGGCTTCCCATACGCTATCGGCTATGGCTTGACCGAGACTGCGCCAATGGCTGCGGGTCAGATTCCAGGCAAGTGTCGCATCGGTGCAACAGGTCCGGCTATGGCTGGCGTTGATATCCGTCTGGATAATGTAAACCCAGAGACAGGTCTTGGCGAAATCGTTATCAACAGTCCATCTGTGATGCAGGGTTACTACAAGAACCCAGAGGCGACAGCCGAGGTATTCACCAAGGATGGTTGGTTCCGCACTGGTGACTTGGGTGAGTTTGACAAGGATGGTTACCTCTATATCAAGGGTCGCTTGAAGAATATGATTCTCGGCCCAAGTGGTGAGAACATCTACCCCGAGGAGATTGAGTCAGTACTTAACTCTCACGCCTTTGTTTCTGAGTCTGTCGTAACGGAGGAAGATGGTCACCTTATCGCTCTTGTACACTTCGACTCGGAGGCTATCGAGAAACTCAAGGATGAGTTTATGGCTAAATGGGAGATTACTCGCGACGAGTGGAACCTCAAGAAGGACGAGTGGGCGAAGCGTATGGAGGAGATCAAGCAGGAGGTTATGAAGTATGTGAACTCGAAGGTAAACCGCTTCTCACGCATCACCGAGGTGGTCGAGGAGGAGCAGGAGTTCGAGAAGACCCCATCGAAGAAGATTCGCCGCTTCCTCTACACCAAGCGTCAGGAGAAGAGATAATTCTCTTTTGACACATAAAAAATCAGCGCCGCACCCGTTGGGGGATGCGGCGCTAATTTTTAATCTTCCCAGAGCAACGCTCCAGCGCTTATGATTCAGGCTCTGGGTAGAAACCCTCTACTCAAGCCCAAACCAAACGCTTCATAGAACCTAAATCTGCTTGTCGGTCACCATTCGCTGATATACATCGTAGCGCTTCATAACCTCGCGTACATACGCCTCGGTCTGGCGGCTACCTGTAAACTTGCCGTGACGAACCAACTCGCTCTCATACACTGCTGGGTCGGCCTTCTGCTGCAGATAGCGAGCCACGACCTCCCAAGAGTTGTAGTCCTCTCCATTGCTCTTTGCCAAACGGCGGGCATCCGACACATGGCCGATACCACCATTGTAGCAAGCAAGAATAATGCTCAAACGATCGTCTGCAGAGGCTGCGGGCGAAATCTTCAATGTCTTGTCAATCTGCTTGAGGAGCTTGCTAGCCAGACGAATGTTCGTCTCTGGGTCGGCGATATTCTCCTTCTCGACATTGAACTGCTTACCCACGATAGGCATCACCTGCATCAAGCCGATAGCACCCTGCTTCGATACAAGGTTCGACTTAAAGCGTGACTCGTTGTAGGCTATAGCACTCATCAGCAACCAGTCTTGTCCCTCCTCTTCGCTGATTCGTTGCATCATATCGTCATAGACCGATATAACCCACTCCTGCGCCTCTACGCTGTCTTTTGTCGCTGTCACAGCGACCTGTTGTACTTGCGGAGTCTCCTCTACCGAAGTTGTTGCCACCGTCTCGGCTTGCACCAACTCCTCGTTCAAAATACGAGACTCAAAAATTGTTACTCCAATTACAATAAGAACGATCGAAAAAATAATTGTCTTTTTTGACATAAATGTTTGTATTGCGGGCAGCTCTCACTGTGCATTACAACACGCTAATCATAGAATCCCCACGAAATACCCATCTTGAACATACCTGGATTTTGCGGATAGCCAGCCACAGTGAAATACTCGCCATTGCCAAACAGACCGCAGTTCAGGTGCTGATACTTCAAGAAAATACGCATTCTCTTCCATTTTGCCGTCACGAACGCATCGAGATAGGGATAATTTCCCAACTCATAGTCGCGCTGGTTGTAGAATTGTGCGAGTGCTGGATTGTACGAGGGCGCATAATACGAGGTATTATACCTTCCGTCGATACCAAACTGCATACGCAACACCTTATTCTTCTCTACCCAAAACTCATAGTAATAGGAGAGATAGGCACTACATAGTGGAACGGGAATAACTTCTTGATCCGTGCTCCATTGCATCAATACCCTGTGATCAAGGTGAAATCCGCCAATGCGGAAATCTTTGCGAGCATACAAACTCGTCAGACTTATCGCTGCGCTCTCCTGCTGGACTTGGCTCTGGGCGTCATAATAGATTTTGTCGGACACCACACCCTGCCACATGCTCAACTCGAAAGCACGGCTGGGGAGTTCAAGCGATACCTTGAAACGAGTTTCATTCTCCTTGTTGAAGGAGTTAAACCACACATAGTGGTTCGAGAATAAGTTCTCCTCCCAGTATGATGGTGACTGTCGCAACTGCGAAAATTCACCACGGAGGACAACTGGCAGACCGCGAAGTTTCGCCTGCAACGCAATGTGTGCGTTCAACTGCAAATCTCCGCCTCTATAGCCTGATGGGTAGAACTTTACATCCGCACCCCAATCAGCATATTGCTTCACCTTTCCGCTCACAGCACCATAGGCATACCACGCCGTCTTCTTATCGACATTGTACTTGCCCGAGATGTAGTCCTGAAGACCAAACTGCGAATAGGCATACATATCCACTCCTACACCACCGCCCAGGCGACCCACAGCACCATTTCTATCCCAGGGCTGCGCCTCGACGAACACCCTGTTTGAGATGACACGCTCGCGGATAGAGTCACGCGACTCAAGTGGCGAGATGTACCAATCCTTAAAATAGACATCCTGCGTAGGTAAATACTCTCCATCCTCGGTCATCTCACCACGCTCGTTGGTGAAATCGGCATATTGGTCGGTGTAAAGTTTACTCCAATTATTATACTCAAAAATATGACCCACATAGACAGCCGAGAGGTCTGCCAGCGAGAAGTCATAATCTGTAACGCGCTGCAAAGGTATTGCATACGCCTGCTTAACGAAGAAACCCGTATTGCGATATGAGTTCTGTGCCTTCGCATCAATCAACTTCATCGGCACGCCCGACGGGTGCTCGTAAGTTGTGTCGGCAACCGCCCAGATACCTACCACACCACCATTCTCGCGCTGTCGGATGCGGTTTCTGACAAATGCCGTGTGGACCGAGTAACGCTTACCTGTGTGGGCAAACGCCACTGCAAGGTTGTTGTTCGTTGTGCGCTGCCAGTCGTAAAGACCCTTCGTACCGCGCGACTTATAGTTCACATTGAAACTTGTCGTTGGTGACGCGTTGTGGGTCATCGTAATCTCAAAGTGCTCCTCCTTATAACGCTTCTGACCCGACTCCAGGTAGGTCATATTCATATATGGGGTCTTTGAGTTATAGAAAGGCACATTGTCCATACGATAAGTGTAGGCATCGTAAGACTGTGCAAACGCGAAATCGGGACTCTGTGAGCGGTCGAAGTAGTTGAACGGCAAAGTCGATTGACCCAGACCGCCGAGCGTCATATCTCCCACTCCCTCAAGGAAATAGGGGTAGTCAATTCGCCAAGAGGATAAAGTGGTATCAATCGGCATCACATACGCATCGTTCATATTGCGGTCGATTGTCCACATAAAGTTTGGCAGGGCACGGATTGAGTCGTTGAAGTAGTATGACTCCAGCGGCTTACGGATGCGCTGCACCTTGGTGGTATCACCCTGCTGGTCACCCTCCTCACCCGTAGCAAATGGATTTGCGCCACCGAGCGATGTATTCTCACCACGACGCTGTGCACGAGCAAGTGCCGCCGCATCAATCTGCGAGAATGCAACCTCGGGAAGCAACACTCCAAAGAGGAGCGCCACCGCACAAATTGCTATGTGAGAGAACAACTTCATCAACCTCTAAACTACGCCTTTCGCAACTTTATTATCCAACGCACTGCCGAAATTACGATGTAGAGCATAATAATCGCAGGCACCGCATACTTTGTGAAGGCGGCAAGCAAGATTGCACAAACCACGATGAACGAGTAGCGAATCTCGTTACCCTTCCATCCAAAGAACTTAAACTTAAGAGCGAACATTCTGATTGGACTGATGAGCAGGCAAGCCATCACAATCGAGATAGCGAGTACAACCTCCTTCGCCAACATAATCTCACCCGTCTGCGCCAACATAGCAAGCGACAAACAAAACAGACCGTTCGCCGGTGTTGGCAAGCCGCAGAACTCGCTGGTCTGGGTATCATCCACATTGAACTTCGCCAGACGCAACGCCGAGAAGGCAACGATGATAAGGTTGAGATAACCACCCCAAGCCATCACATTTTCAGACAATTGCGACAACTGTGGTGCACCACCATACAGAGTGAACATCGCAACCGATGGCACCAAGCCGAACGACACCATATCTGCCAACGAATCAAGTTCCACGCCAATTGGCGATGTAGACTTCAAAAGACGCGCCGCGAAGCCGTCACAAAAATCGAAAATGGCAGAAGCAGCCACCAACCAGAATGCAAGACGGAAATCGCCGCTGGTCAAGATGGCGATTGCTGCACTCGCACCACACACCAAATTGCCGAGCGTCAGCATATTTGGTATTGTAAACAATCGTATCTTCATAATTTTTGCAAAAATTCACTCTTATATTTGGCAAAGGTACGAATAATTTTTTATCTTTGTATAATTATTAAAAAATCTTTTTATTATATATGGTAAAAAACACTTATTGCGTCATTATGGCGGGTGGTGTTGGAGCGCGTTTTTGGCCAAGAAGTCGAAAAACTATGCCAAAACAGTTCCTCGACATCCTCGGCACGGGCAAATCGTTCATCCGCTCGACTTTCGAGCGTTTTGCTCCCATCGTGCCAGCGGAGAACTTTTTGGTTGTCACCAACCGCGATTACAAGGATTTGGCGTTGGAGCAGTTGCCTGAACTCAAGCCCGAGCAGGTGTTGTGCGAGCCCATCGGCCGCAACACAGCGCCCTGCATCGCCTATGCCGCCTACTCGCTCCTGAAGAGCGATCCCGAGGCTCGTATGATTGTCACGCCGTCGGACCATTTAGTGTTGAATGAGCCTGATTTCCACCAGATTATCAACGAGTGCCTGGAGTTCGCAACCGACAACGGCGCACTGATGACCATCGGCATACAACCCTCTCGCCCAGAGACTGGCTACGGCTATATCCAGAAGTCAAACAACGACCGCATCAGCCGCGTAAAGTGCTTCACCGAGAAGCCACAACTGGAACTCGCGCAGGCGTTTATCGACTGCGGTGAATTTTTCTGGAATTCGGGTATTTTCATCTGGACGGTGAAATCAATCATCGCCGCTTTCGAGCAATATTTACCCGAGCACCACGCCCTCTTCCTCTCGAAATTGGAGGACTACGGCACCGAGCGCGAGCAGACGGCAATCGAGCAGGTATTCTCGGAGTGCAAGGCTATCTCCATCGACTACGGCGTGATGGAGAAGGCGGAAAATGTCTATGTCCGTTGCGGTGATTTCGGTTGGAGCGATGTCGGCACCTGGGGCTCGGTTTACCAACTTTCCGAGAAGGATAAAAACGAAAATGCAGTGGTCGCCGACGCCTGCTACACATACGATACAGAGCACACTTTTATATCTCTACCAAAAGGTAAGATAGCAGTAGTTAATGGCTTGAAAGACTACATTATAGTCGATACGCCTGACGCCCTTTTGATATGTCCTCGCAGCGAGGAGCAGAGCATCAAAAATTACATCGACGATGTGCGTTTCATAGAGGGCGACAAGTTCATCTAACGAGGTAAAACAAGCCACTAATTTCGGGGAGTTGGAATGTAAATATTCCGACTCCTCGTTTTTTCATCGCGGAATATTCCTTTTTTAGCGAAAATTTTTCTACTTTTGTATGATTGGTGGCAGATGTTCTCTCCTTTGGAGAGATTTCGCCCGCAAAAGAGGAAAAATTATTAATTAAAACTGAAATAAAATGGAGCAGAAAAAGCAAAACATTTCACTCCCCGACAACGCCTATCGCGAACTGAAGGCGGGCGAGGAGTATAAGCCACTTATGTCGGCTGACTCGACACCTGCGGAGGTGACCCCCTACTCTGTCGGTATGGGTGTATTGATGGCAATCATCTTCTCGGCAGCGGCAGCCTTCCTCGGCTTGAAGGTTGGTCAGGTATTCGAGGCGGCTATTCCTATCGCGATTATCGCAGTGGGTATGGGCACAGCGCTCGGCAAGAAGAATATGTTGGGTCAGAATGTAATTATCCAGTCAATCGGTGCATCTTCGGGTGTGATTGTTGCGGGTGCAATCTTCACATTGCCAGCACTCTACATCCTCGGCTTGGATGCACAGTTCTACCAGATTTTCCTCTCATCACTGTTGGGTGGCCTGCTCGGTATCGTGCTCCTTATTCCATTTAGAAAGTATTTCGTAAAGGAGATGCACGGTAAGTACCCATTCCCAGAGGCTACGGCTACAACCGAGGTTCTGGTATCGGGCGAGAAGGGCGGCAACCAGGCGAAGTTGCTTGCAGTTGCAGGTCTTATCGGTGGTCTTTACGACTTCGCGGTCAGCACATTCGGCGCGTGGACAGAGGTTGTTTCGACACGCCTCACAGCCTTTGGTTCGATGTGTGCAGATAAGTTCAAGGTGGTATTCTCGCTCAACACTGGCGCTGCCGTTTTGGGTCTTGGTTATATCATCGGCTTGAAATATGCGGTAATCATCACTGCGGGTTCTTGCCTTGTATGGTTCCTGATTGTGCCACTCATCGGCTCAATCGCACCAGATGCGGCGGCGCTCACTCCAGAGTCAATCTTCACTGACTATGGCCGTCCAATAGGTATCGGTGGTATTGCAATGGCTGGTTTGATTGGTATCATCCGTCAGGCGGGCATCATCCGTCAGGCTGTTGGTTTGGCGGTGAGCGAACTCTCATCGAAGAAGGATATGAAGGCGGTTATCATCGAGCGCACACAGCAGGATTTGTCAATGAAGTTGATTCTCTCTGTTCTTATTGCGGCGCTTATCTCTTGCTGGGTATTCTTCCACTTCGGTCTGCTCGGTAATGGTATGCAGAGCATCGTAGCGTTGCTTATCGTCTTTGTTATCGCATTCCTGTTTACTACCGTAGCGGCTAACGCGATTGCTATCGTGGGTACTAACCCAGTGTCAGGCATGACCCTTATGACATTGATTTTGAGTTCTCTCGTATTGGTTAGCGTAGGCTTGAACGGCGCAGAGGGTATGACAGCAGCGTTGATTATCGGTGGCGTGGTTTGTACTGCACTCTCAATGGCGGGCGGTTTTATCACTGACCTTAAGATTGGTTACTGGCTCGGTACAACTCCAAAGAAGCAGGAGGGCTGGAAGTTCCTCGGTACATTCGTATCGGCAGCGACCGTTGCGGGTGTTATGCTCGTATTGAACGACACCTACGGCTTCACTGGCGAGAACGCACTCGTTGCACCACAGGCTAACGCAATGGCGGCCGTTATCCAGCCTTTGATGACTGGTGGCTCGACACCTTGGATTCTCTACTTTATGGGTGCAGTATTGGCATTGGTTTTGACATTCATCGGCGTACCTGCATTGGCATTCTCACTTGGTATGTTCATCCCTATGTACTTGAACGCCCCACTCGTTGTGGGTGGTTTGATTGCTTGGTTCGTATCATCACGCTCAAAGGACGAGAAACTCAACAAGGCTCGTTTCGACCAGGGTACACTCATCGCATCGGGCTTCATCGCTGGTGGTGCTTTGATGGGCGTTGTGTCGGCAGTATTGAAGTTCGCTGGCGTGGAGTGGTATATGGCCGAGTGGGCAGTATCGAAGGATGCAGAGTGGTTGGGTCTTGCGATGTATGTCGCACTCATCATCTATATGACTTGGCACACTATGCGTGCAAAGAAAGAGGAGTAGAAACATTTGAAAACTATTTATATTATGGAATTAAAAGATAGATTTTTGAAATATGTATCGTTTGACACGCAGTCAGACGAGAACAGCACAACATTCCCATCAACCGACAAGCAGTTGGTGTTGCTCAACTACCTCGCCGACGAGATGCGCTCGCTCGGCTTGGTGGATGTGACCGTCGATAAGTATGGTTACGCTATGGGTACTATCCCTGCGTCGGAGGGCTATGAGAATGCGCCAGTGATTGGTTTCATCTCGCATGTGGACACATCGCCCGATATGAGCGGCAAGGATGTGAAGCCACACATCATCGAGTGCTACGATGGCGAGGATATCCAACTCAACGCATCTCTCACGATGAAGGTTGCGGAGTTCCCCGAACTCAAGGGCTTCGTGGGTCAGACCCTCATCCACACCGATGGCACTACCCTCCTGGGTGCTGACGACAAGGCTGGTTGCGCCGAGATTATGACTGCGGCGGAGTACCTGATGGCTCACCCAGAGATTAAGCACGGCAAGATTCGCCTCGGCTTCACTCCCGACGAGGAGATTGGTCGTGGTGTAGATTACTTCGATGTGCAGGCGTTTGGTGCTGACTTCGCCTACACTATGGACGGCAGCGCCGAGGGCGAGTTGGAGTACGAGAACTTCAACGCTGCGGCAGCCGTAATCGAGATTCAGGGTCGCAATGTTCACCCAGGCTACGCAAAGGATAAGATGATTAACGCCATTCAGGTG
>JAFZFR010000022.1 GCA_017555805.1 Alistipes sp.
GCGCTGAAAGCATCTAAGCGCGAAGCCATCCCCAAGATAAGTCTTCCCTTGAGGGGCGTAGGAGACTACTACGTTGATAGGCTGCAGATGTAAAGGTAGTAATATCAAAGTCGAGCAGTACTAATTACCCGAACGGCTTTCCTATAAGTTTATCTCATCTCCGTGAAGTTGTCAAATATAGCGCGTGCGGCGCATAGAACAAGGATAGTTCAACCGCATAGTTTCGATAGACGAAACAAGAGTTCTTTTAGGTGGTTATAGCAGTGAGGTTCCACCTCTTCCCATTCCGAACAGAGAAGTTAAGCTCACTCACGCCGATGGTACTGCCTATTTAGGTGGGAGAGTAGGTAGCCGCCTCTTCAAGAGGAGAATGATGAAAGTCGTTCTCCTCTTTCTTTTTTATATGAGTTTCTAGCACGCTTTACTTTCGTGGCACTTGGGCTGTACGCGCAGTACTATCCCAAGTGCCACAATTCGTTGCATCGCACTATAATTCTCATATAAAACAAGAAAGAGTAAGAGAACGAGTTATTCTCCTCTTGAAGAGAAGGCTACCTGTTATTTCTATATATTGCAGTATTATTGGCGTGAGTGAGCTTAACTGCTCTGTGTAACAGAGGACGGTCGCCGCAGGCGAGGGCAGAGGGAAAACCTCGCTATATACCTTATATTGTTATGCTCCAACTTTACAATAGTTTTCCCTCTGCCGAGCCGCCACCGACCAAAGCCGAGAATAAGATTGCCTCAGACAATCCTCGGCAAGTTAAGCGAACTAATTACCGATAAAAAACTACCGCAACCCCGAAGGATTGCGGTATATATTCATTAAGCGATGGTGAGCCTTATTGTTTGCTTTTGCGATTTAGATATCTAATTATTGCAATAATAAGCCAGAAAAATAGGATTGCTGGGATTAAACCAAAAATGAGAACTAGTATGATTTCGGTTGTAGCTATACTTCCAATAAATAAGATTTCCATATTAATAGTGTTATTAAGTTTTGAAGTTTGATAGTCCTTATTCTAATTACAGACAAAGCAAAAAGCTAACGCCTTTTATTTATATGTCTTTTTGATGCTATTTAATCATAGGCAATTGTTTTTGTTCTTACAAATATAGCAAGATAATTTCTAAATCGCAAGAGGCAGGTGGGGCGGTGAAGATGATATATTGCAGTGAGGAGGACATATTTATGGCGAAAAATGACTATATTTGTGAAAAATAATGAGATTATGATGCAGATTTTAAGTTACATTATACTCACGCTCCTGCTGTGTGTGACGCCAGCGGGGGTGATTTGGTTGTGTCGCCGTGTGCCCGTTCTGGGTAAGTTAGGCCCTATTATGGTGCTCTATGCCATTGGTATGATTATCGGCAACCTACCGTTTATGCCTGCCGAGATTAAGGCGGTGCAGGACCTTCTGCCCAATGTGATGGTGCCGTTGGCTATTCCGATGATGTTGTTCGGCTGCGTCTTCTCGCGCAGTGAGGCTCGCTTGCAGTTGAAGATTGTCGTGAGCGGTTTCCTCTCGGTGGCGCTGGCGGTCATCGTCGGCTATCTGCTCTTTGGCAAGCATGTCGAGCAGGGTGCCCAGGTGGGTGGTATCATCACGGGAATGTATACGGGCGGAACGCTCAATGCAGCGGCGTTGCAGGCTATTTTCCGCATCAACAGCGAGACATATCTGCTGGTGAACTCCTACGATATCATCATCTCGTTTATCTACTTTGTCTTTCTCTTTAGCATCGGCATACCTATGTTCCGCCGCCTCTATGGCGAGCGTGGCAGAGAACTTTCGCAGAGCGAGCAGGCGGAGATTGAGTGCGAGATTGAAAAGACCAAGCAGAACCCTTATAGCAAACTCCTCACCAAAGAGGGCATTGCCCAACTCGGCAAGATATTGCTCTGGACAATCGGTGTGGCTGGCGTGTCGGGTGGCGTGGCTTTGCTGATGCCCGAGGGTTGGTTTATGGTGGTATTTATCCTTTTGCTAACCACGCTGGGGGTTGCGTGCTCGTTTATCAAGCGTGTGCGCGAGATGGATTTGAGTTATGATGTGGGCATGTACCTGATTTATATCTTCAGTATCACCATTGCATCTATGGCGGATTTCTCCAATCTCGACCTCGCGGGCGGTATCAACCAACTCGCCTTTATGGTGGTGGCGGTCTTCTTCTCGCTGGCTCTCCACGCGATAATGTGCCGCGCGATGCGTGTGGATGCCGACTCGATGATGATTTCATCTGTGGCGTTCATCAACTCGCCCCCATTTGTGCCTATGGCGTCAGCCGCAATGCGTAACAAGAAGGCGCTTGTGACTGGTCTGGGCGCAGGTATTGTGGGCTATGCGGCAGGAAATCATTTGGGCGTACTGATAGCAGAATTACTCTCTCGCTTGTAAGGAAATAAAATCATAAAAAAGGCTACCAACCATCGGTCGGTAGCCTTTTTCGTATCAATGAATCAATTAGAACAGATAGCCTGTATTGATGTAGAATGCGC
This sequence comes from Alistipes sp., assembly GCA_017555805.1. Taxonomy (GTDB): domain Bacteria; phylum Bacteroidota; class Bacteroidia; order Bacteroidales; family Rikenellaceae; genus Alistipes. Next base: position 2,504 of record JAFZFR010000022.1, read on the forward strand.
CATTGCCATCCTGCTTTGCCAGCTTGCCCACAGGCTTGCCGTACTCAAGGCAGACGATGAAGTTCTGGTTCATAATGAAGCGGAAGCCAGCACCCACGGTGATGTGAGGAGCGTCGCCGCCCTGACCCATTGCCATATACTCGTCATACTCGCTCTTTGCCTTGCTGTACTCTGCCTCCGAAGCAAAGTCTGCTACAGTGCGCTTGAACGACATATCGTACTCCTTTGTCACCATAGTACCATCGCTGAAGAGGTTCAGACCGAGTGAGATGTTCTGGTTCCAGAGTGTGAATGTTGTGAAGCGCCATCTGAGCTCGGCGTTATAAGATGCCATATCAAGACCCTGCACGCGGTTACGCATAATACCACGGATAGTGCGGAAACCACCCATACCATCGCGGTCGTAAGACTGACCCATAGTGGTGATGTATGGCAATACATAGTAAGGTGCGCTCTTGCCGAATGTACCCTGATAGTTCAGGCGGTAAGCCAATGTGAGGATGTCGTTATCCACCAATGGGAAGTACTGACGCCAGGTCGCAGAATATTTATAATAAGGAATCTTTGTGCCCAACCACTTTGGAGCCATTGTGAGGTGAGCCTCAGCCCAGATACCGCGTGATGGAGCAGCCTCCTTGTCGCGTGTGTCGTAGAGCAAACCTGCACGCACGGTGCTGTTGAGTCCGCCCTCTGCCTCCTCATCCGAGATGATACCCCACTGGCGGTACTGCTCGTAGAGTGTTGGCTCGTTGTCGGGGAACATCTTGTTCTCCTCCTTGTTCTTGTTAATCTTGCTGCGGTCGATAGCGCCCTGCTTGAAGTAACTCAAGTGGTAGCCCGCCTCCCAGAAGAACTTGTTGTTCCAGATGTTACCGATGAAGTCGGTCTTGAACAACGCCGCCACGCGGTTGATGCGGTACTTTGGCGAGTAGAGGTACATATCATCCATCTCCTTACCCGCAGCCACCTTCTCGTGGTCGTAGTATGACATATAACCGTTGAAGCCGTAGAAGTCCATAGCCTTATCGTTCGTAACGGTCAGCGTAGTCGAGAAACGAGTGTTGGGAATCATAAACTTGTTGTCATACGAGATGGTATAGAGCTGCGAACCCTTCGTAAAGAACGAAGCCTCGAAATACCACTGCTGGCGAGGGTTAGGGTAGGTCGAGCCATCACCAAAGTCGTAGATGTTGAGCAATGCACCCAACTGGAAACCCTTGTCGGCATCGAATGCCACAGCAGGCAGAGGACCGAAGTTGTAACCAGTCTTGATAATCTCCTCCTTCTGTGCGTGTGCCTGGGTGGCGAATGATGTCACTGCGATGAGCAGCAACGCGATATGCTTTAGTTTCATAATCTTTCGTTTTACTTGTTAAACACCAACTTCTTAATCTCCTTGTGCTTCTGCTGCAACTCCTTGTTGAAGATGTATTTGAGGTCGGAGATAGCCAGACGCATCAATCTCCAGGTCTCGTGAGCCACAATAGGCGCAGGGAGCAGGATGAGTGTGAGTGGCAATGCCCACTGCCAAGGCAAAAGAGAATATGCTATCACTGCGTAGATAATCATCAGGATTGGCCACAGCACGAGGTTAGCCACATAACGCACCGAGTTGTGGAACGCCTGGTCCTTGAGTTTTGTGAAGAGGAACGCCAAGAGTGCCTTGATTGGGAGCGTGAGGATTGAAACTGGGATGCAGTAGGGGAGTGTCGCGATGACGAACAACGACTTCAGGATGCGCGAGAGCACTGGGTACTTCAGCGACACTGACTCTATGTTAATCTTCTTCGACTTTCTCAACTTGAACGCCTCGGCGCCCAACTTCAAGAGCTTCTCCGCCTTCTCGGGGTTCTCCTGCTTAAGGTCGGCGATATACTTTACAATCTGATTATTCGCCAGGAAGTGCGCGTCCAGGTTGTGCATCTTCTTGCCGCCGCTCTTGCGTGCGAACTGTCTTACCTGCGACTTAACCGTAGTAGCGCAAATCTCGAATGTAGCATCGTAGTCCTCATCATCTGGGATGTAGAAGATAGACTCGCGCATACGCTCTGCGAGAATCTCCTTGAGGATGTTCATCTGCTCCTGTGGAGTCGATTCTGGGTGCTCTGCGAGGAACTCCTTTACATTGATTGGGTCGCCAATCTGCACACGCACCGTCGAACGGAAGCGGAAAAAGTGACCATAGCGGATGCCCACAGGCACGATATACAAAGGCATATCAGGCATCAAGTCCTGCGCCTGGAATGCGATGCGGAAGATACCCTTCGAGAGTGGCAATGACGAGTACTTCGCCTGGTGCTGACCCTCGGGGAAGATGCAGAATGGCACTTTGTCGCGCAACACCTCCACAGCGCGCTCGATGGTCTGGTTGTTCTTCTTCACCTCGTCAATACCATCACGCATACGCATGATAGGCATAATCTTGAAGAATGAGAAGATCTTCGCCAGTACAGGTGAGCGGAAGATGTCGGCACGAGCTACAAACACCTTTGGCTTGCGGTCCATTGCCAAAATCATCAACGCATCCATCAATGCGTTTGTGTGGTTTGGCGCGTAGATTACGGCGCTATTCTCGGGTATCTTGTTAAGACCAGCATATCTGACATTGCGATACGACAACTTGAGTGTCAAATCCACATAGTGTCGAAGAAACCAATACCAGAAATTGTAGTCCTGAATCTTTTTCTCTTTTTTAGCCATAATTATTCTGTAATAGGTTTACGACGGAACAAGAATGCAACCGTAAGACCTGAAACGATATGCCAGATGCCCCACCAAGCGGTGATAAAGAGCATACCGCCATAGTGACCGTGCCAGATTTCGGGTGGGAAGATTGCTGGGTTGAAGAGCAAAATCAAACCCAAACCAGAGTTCTGAATACCAATCTCCACTGTGAACGAGCGGCGGTCAGCCTCTGGAACTCTTGCAAGTTTACCACCGAAGTATCCTGTAGCCAATGCGCTGGCATTGTGCAACATCACGATAAAGAATACATAGATGATGTTATCGAGGAAAATCTGGAAATTCTGTGAGAATGAGACGATAACCATTCCGATGAAGAGCAGGATAGAGAGCACCTGTGCAGGCTTGGTAATCTTCTTTGTTGCATTAGGGAAGTAACGCGCAAAGAGAAGACCCAACACGATGGGCACACCAAGCAGAAGCAAAATCTGCTCCAACATTGGGAAGAATGGGATTACAAGTGTTGGAATATCGCTCTTAATCGAAATAATCTGGCTGTACATTGAACCCCAGAAGAAGAAGTTGAAAGGGGTCACCAGCGGAGCGAAGGCTGTTGTAACTGCGGTCATCGAGATAGACAACTCCACATTACCCTTCGAGAGAGATGACATAAAGTTTGAGATGTTGCCACCTGGGCAAGACGCTACCAAAATCATACCGAGCGCAATCATTGGAGTGATCCAAGGGCTCAACGCCAAAGCGATGGCGAAAGTCACGGCTGGCAAACCAACCCACTGGAGAAGGATACCAACGATTACTGATTTTGGATTTTTGAAGACATCTTTGAATGTCTGCGTTTTGATACCGAGTGCCACGCCAAACATCACAAACGCAAGAATGAAGTTGACGATTGTCATTCCTCCCTGACCGAAATTAATCGAGACGGCATTCAGGGCTTCTAATTGTTCTTTCATTACATTAAGCATTCTGCCGCTTCCCACAGCGGCCATTAGTTAGTCCGTTATGTCGGGCTGTGCAATAGTTCTATCATCGCGACATTTTAGACTATCGGTTTCGCCCAAATATTCCACTTTGTGTGTAAAATATTGCACAAATATATCATTTTTTTTCTAAAATCCGTCATTTTCCCCCGCTTATACCTATTATATATAGCAAAATAAGTATTTATACTTACTGTGGGATTGGTCTAACAAGGTGATTTTGGTGTTACACTCGTCCTCAAAATGCTCATTTACGAAAAGTAAACTGCGCTTTTTCGGACTTCGTGTGCCTAAAAATCCCTCTTGTTATACCAATCCCAATGCACAAAAAAAGAATTGCCTAACAAGGTGATTTTGGTGTTACACTCGTCCTCAAAATGCTCATTTACGAAAAGTAAACTGCGCTTTTTCGGACTTCGTGTGCCTAAAAATCCCAATCCCCAATATGCCCCAAATGAGGCTTGTGGGTATACAAAAATGGCGTATGCGGAAACAATCATAAGTCTCAACATACGCCACTGAATTTAAGAAAGTTTATTCAATTGGAATCTGAATGACAGATAACCATTGCTCGGGGTCTTCCTGATTCCAAACGCCATCAAGGTAGCTGGTGCGCGGATGCCCCGCCATTTTATAACCCTGCTTTTCCATATAACTGAAAGCCTTGGCATAGGACTCATAGAAACGCTCGTAAGGACCTATGTGCTTCATGCAGAGAGCCTTCGATACAGCGGGCAGGCGCTTGAATTGTATAATCTCGCTGTCCACGCCCATCTCTTCCACCTGCTCGCAATACTCGATGTCGATGTTTTCGGAGCGGTGTTCCTGCTGGTGCTCTATGGTAAAGCAGTAGCCAGGCGGTGGGCACTTGCAGCCGAGGCGTTGCATCTCTGGACCAATTTTGTTTACACATAACATTCCGAGTGCGCTATAATCAGGGATGATTTCGCGATGGCTTGCCACAATAATCTCGGGCAAGGATTGAATACTAAATTTTTCCATTGTCTTAATTTGTTTGTGAGACTCCATCCATTTGAGCAGTTGGCTACGGCGTTCCATCAGCAATTGCAATTGCTTCTCAGTCTCCTCTATTTTTTGAGTCAGCTGGTCAATGCTTGGCATCTGCGCACCATCCTCTAACAGCTCCTTGATCTCTTCGAGCGTGAAACCTTGTCGCTGAAGTCCGCGAATGGTGTTTAGTTGCTGCATCTGCGCTATGCTGTAGTAGCGATACCCTGTCCACTCATCCACCTCGTCGGGTAGGAGTAATCCTCTCTGCTCATAGTGGCGCAGGGTCTTTACCGTCACCTGCATCATCTTTGAGAAGTCTCCGATTTTTAACTTCGTTTTTTTGTTCATAATCGTACGATTTATTTGCTAGCTGGTGCAAAGTTAATACATACCCTTAGGGACGAGTCAAGAGAAAAATGATTTTTTTTGCGTAAGGTTTAGAGATTAGCGAATATTGCAAAAAAAAAGGTTGCCCACAAAGGACAACCTTCTATGCTGAAAACTCCGTCGCGTTACTCGATTACGATATCAAACTGGTCGTAATCGGCAGTACGCCACGCCAGGTGCTGTGTGCGGCGCGAGAGTGCAAACAGAGGCGAGAATGTGCGTACGCTGATGGTCTTGCCGTCGGGGCGGAACTCCATAATACGCAACCAGCAGTCGCCGCCATTGCCGTTCCAGTCGCCGTCGCCCTGCTGTGAGTTGAACATCATCTGTGGGATGTTGCGACCATCCATTGCCTTATCCACGCGGAACGAACTTGTAGGCTTGTAGTTCACCTCCGCCTCATCGCCATTGATTTTTGGCGCTGCGCCAGTGTGACCGCACAATACCAGGCAGATATTCTTCGATGGATAGACCAGCTTCTGCCATACAGCCTCCGACCAGTTGCAAGGCGAGAGTGTGTAACCCTCCTTTGCGATGCGGTTGCCCGCGGTGTCGAGCCACGAGTGGGTGAGGATAATCACCTTATGGTTCTTGAAACGCTCCGACTCGGTGAGTTGCTTTGCCCACTCGACAGCCTCGTCGCGAGGTGCAAACTCGAATGTGATGACGAGCAGTTTTCCCCACGCCTCGTCCTCAAACTCGTATGCCGAATTCTCCATTGTGTGCACACCCTCAAAGTTGGCGCAAGTCGATACTAACGACTTCTCCCACTTGATGTTACGCTCTGGTCGGATATATTCGTCGGCGAGCGTGTGGCGGTCGGTTGCGGTGATGTGACCGATGTCGTGATTACCCTGTGCCACAACATAGGTGAGGCGGTTATCCAGACGGCTCAACGCACGCGACACAGCCTCCCACTGCTGACGACCTGTCTGGTCGCCGTTGTAGTCGTTTGGCAGCGGTGCAGAGATTAACTTGCCCGTATGCTCCACCATATCGCCCGTAAAGAGGGCAGCCTTGATGTTTAACAGGTCAATGTTCTGCGCAATCCACGCGGTCTGCAAGTCGAAGAGTGGCTGGTTAGCCGCAAACTTCGTGTAACTCTGTGGGTCGGGCACGAGAATCATCGAGAACGAGCCCTTCTCCTGCAACTCGGGGTAGATAGGAATCTGTGGTACACCCTTGCGACCCTGCGCCAGAAGTGTTGTTGCCATTACAAGGGCAACCATAAGTGTTGCAATGCGTTTCATATTGGTTGTGAATTAAAATAACAATCCGTCATCCGATTTTGGTGTGAAGCCTAAATGTCTGTAAGCGAGTTCGGTAGCCTCGCGACCGCGTGGCGTGCGCTTGATGAAGCCCTCCTTGATGAGGAATGGTTCATAGACATCCTCAATCGTGCCCGCCTCCTCGCCAACGGCTGTGGCGATGGTGTTCAGACCCACTGGACCGCCCTTGAACTTCTCGATGATGGTCGATAAAATCTTGTTGTCCATCTGGTCAAGACCGCGCGAGTCGATGTTGAGCGCCTGAAGGGCTACGCGAGTGATTGGCAGGTCGATATGACCCTCGCCCTTCACCATCGCAAAGTCTCTCACGCGACGCAACAACGCATTGGCGATACGGGGTGTGCCGCGCGAACGCAGAGCCACCTCCAGCGCCGCATCGTCATCAATCGAGATGTCGAGGATGCGAGCCGAGCGCTTCACGATACCTGCCAGCACAGGCGTGTCGTAGTACTCCAGATGGCAGGTGATGCCAAATCGCGCACGCAGTGGGGCGGTGAGCAGACCGCTGCGGGTGGTAGCACCGACCAATGTAAACGGCGCAAGTTCAATCTGGATGGAGCGTGCCGAAGGACCCTTGTCCAGCACGATATCAATCTTGTAATCCTCCATCGCCGAGTAGAGATACTCCTCCACAATAGGGCTCAGGCGGTGAATCTCATCAATGAAGAGCACATCGCCCGCATCGAGGTTCGTAAGCAGACCTGCCAGGTCGCCAGGCTTGTCCAGCACAGGACCCGAGGTGACCTTGAGTTGCGCACCCATCTCGTGTGCGATGATGTTTGCCAGCGTGGTCTTACCCAATCCTGGAGGGCCGTGCAGCAGCGTATGGTCGAGCGAGTCGCCACGCATCAGTGCCGCCTTGATAAAGACCTTGAGGTTATCCACAATCTTATCCTGACCCGAGAAGGTCGAGAGCTCTTGTGGTCGTATCCTGTTCTCAAATTCGAGATCACTCTCGATATTTCTCATATTTCTATCTTTTGCCATTATTGCCAAGTAATATTTCTACAAAGATAATAAAAACAAGATACAAAATCCTAAATCGCAACAAAGAAAAAAGAATTTATGGGAACTGATTTTGTGAAATAAGAAATAATAAACCCGAGTAACTCTTAAAAGTTATTCGGGTTTCTGAGGTTTTAATTCAGCGATGCAGATTTCATAATCTCATCGTAATCTTGTTTTGAGTCTTCCAGCAAACGCTTGCGATTAACATTGTATTGGTCGTTAATTAGACTGCGTGATGGCTCAAACCATTCACATTCAATGCCAGCTAAATCGAGCATCAAATGAGGTAAATCATCAGTCATAAATGGACGGTCCACTGAATTCTCAATTCGTTTAATTATGTCAGGGTGAGTTTCTTTATATTTGTCAGACACCCAAATCATAAATGGAACTTCATATTGGTGCATAGCACGACCTTTTGTAATGATAGGTTCGTGAGAACGACCATAATGGTCACGATAGTCATATACTTCATCGCCATGGTCGGATAGATAGATAACTATTGCGTCTTCGTCTCGAAATAGATCTATTATAGATGAAACAACCTTGTCATTATAAAGAGTTGCATTATCATAATGAGCAACAATCTCTTTTTGCTTATCGTTAAGGTCTGTTCGAAGTTGATAATCATCTTTAGTGAATACGGTTTCAGATCCAGGGTATCGTTCTTTGTATTCTGTATGCTGCCCCAAAAGATGAAACATAACAAGTTTTGGGAGATTTGCATTTATTGATGGAGCGATATTCTCATATTCTTTTACTAAATCAATATCGCGATTATACACGAAAGGGTTGATATAATCATATAGATAAGGAATAGTTAAATTATTTGCTAAACAACTATTCATACTATCCCAGATCAGATGTCCTTTCCGTGTCCTTGACACTCCTGATTACTTAAAAAGAAAACATTATAACCTGCAGCCCTATACAATGCAGGAAATAGTGGTGTGTTAGCCCAATATAAGTCATTGTCACGATTTGAAAATGAGAATAATAGTCTCAAGCAACTTGCCGTTGCATTGCTTGGGGATATGATATGGTTCATTAAAAAAAGATTATCTCCATCTTTATTTAACTTGGGGTTTGTATTAATAGAATAACCATACAATGAGGAGTGTGATTTATTAAATGATTCACCAAGAATGAGAATAACATTTTTCGATGTGAAGTAGGAGTTAATGGATGATAAATTTTGCAGAGTTTCTGCTAAAACTTCAGTTTCATTTAATGATGAAAAATAAAAATATGAAGCATAAACAATGTTACCTAATGTCGTGTAGTTCTTACTATATCTGACATTAAACAAAACCTCTGGAACATCTTTGAAGTGTTTGGAGTAAAAAGTGTATAACAACCTAATGTCTCGATATATTGATGTTGCACCAGAAATCAATAATATACAAGAAATCCAGATGTAAATTTTATTTGGAATATAATCTATAATCTGTTTAGTAATAGATTTAATTAGGTCTGATTTTTCTGAAAAAATATTACTGCCAATAAACGAAACGACAAGGAAATAATACATCAACATTTTGGGAGATATAATGTATGATGATATAAATTCTGAGGCTTCGTTTGGGTTTGTTTCTGCAATAAGTTGTAAGATAAGCAATGAAAATCTTGTCCCAAAGTTCAGAATTATAAAAATTTCTGAAATAGTAAATATATACGAAATTATATACAAAATAATTTTAC
>JAFZFR010000023.1 GCA_017555805.1 Alistipes sp.
CAGCAGAGCAAGTTGTTTGTTGCGGGTTCGACCTGGGGCCCTGATGAGGATATTTTGCAGGAACTCATAAACGACAACCCCGACATTAAGTTTGTGGTAGCGCCTCACGAGATGGAGGAGAGTCGCATACAGAAGATTATCACGGCAACAAAGGCGGGCGCGGTGAGATATACGCGTTGCGATGAGACAACTGATTTCAGCGCTACGCAGGTGCTTATCCTTGATACTATCGGCATCCTTTCGTCGGTGTATAGTTACGCCACCTGGTCGTACATCGGCGGTGGTTTCGGCGTGGGAATACACAACACACTGGAGGCGGCAACATTTGCTCTGCCGATTGCATTTGGCCCTAATTACCTGAAATTTAAGGAGGCGTGCGATATGGTTGCGCTGGGTGCGGCGACAAAGGTGGAGAACGCCGAGGAGTTGAAGGCGTGGTTCAAGCCTTTGCGAGATGATGCGGAGCACCTGAAGCGAGTGAGCGCAACGGCAAAAAGTTACACGCTGCAAAATCAAGGCGCAACAAAGATGATAATGCAGACGCTGTTTAGAACTCTTTAGGTTTAACCAATCCAAGATTATACATCTATAAAAGGAGTAAAATATACTTTAGGAAACCATTTTACTTTTATTAAATGAAAACAATACGAAAATTTATACTAAAAGGAAAAGAATCTATAATTGACCATATCAAAAGTGTCAATACATTAGGATGTATATATTGGGTTACTGCCTGTAATAAGCGTATGCTTGTAGGAGATATATGCTATCTTTTTTTATCAGGCAAAGGACACAATCAAATTAGATATCGACTTGAGGTTGTAGATACCAATTGTATGCGTGCTGACAAAGAATGTTGGCTTGTTCCATTTATCGGTGATAAACCTTGCTATAAGTTAATCCCCACAGCACCAATGTATCAGGGTAACAACCTATCTCGTGCAAATTTAGAAGAAATTGGCATCAAGCGTCATGTCCAATACATGGAATTAAATGACGAGCAATGCGCATATATTGATAGTTTCTTTATAGAATAACAAAGCAGCTATCATATTCAAATAATAAGTAAGAGTCTGTCTAAAAATTTTTAGACAGACTCTTACTTTACACTCATTTTCTATTTAGAATTATTTCTACTTGCTGGTCATAATATCCAAAATCATCTCATCCGTAGCATTCATACCGTCACGACCGATGGCGGTGAGGTTGCGGATTGAGCGATCGACATCCTCGTCGATGATACCCTCAAGTTTCGATACACAGCGACCCTCCATTGCCATCATCGCAGAGAGAACGGCGGTCGATACACCACTCGCCAACTTCAACGCACAACTTGGCTTCGCGCCGTCACAAATCATACCCGTAAGGTTGGCAATCATATTCTTAACGGCAATAGCAACCTCATCATAACCGCCACCCATCAAGTAGGTGATACCGCAACTTGAGCCCGATGCAGCCACTACGCAACCACAAAGTGCCGACAAGCGACCAAGACTCTGCTTGATATAGATAACTGTAAGGTGGCTCAACACCAATGCGCGAATCATCTGCTCGTGCGATGCGCCACACTCCTCGCCATAGACCACTACGGGCAGAGTAGCCGTAATACCCTGATTACCACTACCCGAGTTACTCATCACGGGCACCTTCGCGCCACCCATACGGGCATCACACGCCGATGCGGTATAGGAGAGGATGCGAGAAAAGATACTGTCACCCATAATCTTAATCTCCTTATCGCGGCGTAACATCTTACCCAGCGAGTGACCATAGTCGCCCGCAAAGGCGCTCTCTGCCGCAGCCTTGTTAAGGTGCATAGACTCCTCGATAAACTCAATCTCCTCGAGCGGAGCGGTAGTTGCGAAGTCATATACGCGGCGCAGGGTGAGTTCCACTTCATCGGCACACTCCTCCGCAGAGGTTGCGATGCTCTCGTCACAAAGCACCTCGTCATCGCGCTGCAAAAAGATAAAACGGGTGTGACCGCCAGCGATGATTGCCACCGCACGATGACCCTCCGCCTCGGCCTCAATCTCGACATATAGTTTCTCGGTGATACCCTTCTTGAGTTCGATTGCGATGCGCTCCTGGGCGATATACTGCTTACCGCGCTCAACGGCCTCGGCATCAGCATCCTTCAGCACCTCGAGTTCATACTCCGAGCGACCCACCAACGCACCCAGCGCAATGGCGATAGGCAAGCCTATCATTCCCGTAGCAGGGATGCCGACACCCATAGCATTCTTGAGGATATTGGCGCTCAAACGAGCCGTAATCTTCTCGGGCACTACGCCCAGCAACTCGGTAGCACGCGCCACACACAACGACACTGCAACGGGCTCGGTGCAACCAATGGCAGGCACCACCTCGCGCTTAATCATAGCGATGATTGAATCACGCATATCTTTTGACAGCATAATCTCCAATGTTTGAAATTTCCACAAAAATACAAACTATGCGCGAGAGAAACAACCTTTGAATTCAAAATTTAGAATTCAAAATTCAAAATTAAGGTTTTTGCGCCATCATTTTCAATCATAAAAATCAGGCTTTAGCCTGTATCTTCGGGGGCATAGCGCGTTTCACGCGCCATCCGTCCCAGCCCCAAAGATAAATTTGAGAAGATGTTTGGGTTGGGTGAAGGCATAAAAAAATCCCGCTGATGGTCGCTCTCCACCAGCGGGACGGAATAAATGTTACAGGAAAATATTTCTTTTTACTAAGAAATCTTATTTGTACATAAAGCGCTTGATAGACTGCTTTGGAGTGTGCTCGAAGCCCTGCTCCATAATCTCGATTGAAGAGATCTTGCTATATGCTGGCATCGCCTTGTTAAGTTCGATGCGGTTCTCCTCCATCTGCGCCTTCAACTCCTCGGTGACACCAATCTTCTGGTCCTCTGGAGTCATTGCAACCAAAGCCACCAACAAGTGACCACGATCAACAATCAACGACTCTGCCACGCGAGGCATTGCATTGAGTTTGCTCTCAATCTCCTCTGGGTAGATGTTCTGACCGTTAGGAGAAAGAATCATACACTTGCTACGACCCTTGATAAAGATGTTGCCGTGCTTGTCGATGATACCCAAGTCACCAGTGCGGAGGTAGCCATCCTCTGTGAATGTTGCCTCTGTTGCCTCTGGGTTCTTGTAGTAGCCGAGCATCACATTCTCGCCCTTAACCTGAATCTCACCTACCTTCTTGCGTGGATCCTCCGAGTCGATACGAACCTCAACATTTGTCACCGCGCGACCGCAAGAGCCCAAGCGGAATGACTGCCAAGGCGAGTAGCCGATAAGTGGAGCACACTCGGTCATACCGTAACCTACGGTGTAAGGCAACTTAATCTTACGCATAACCTCCTCGACAGGACGGCTGATAGCAGCACCGCCGATAACGATTGAACGCAAGTTACCACCGAACACGCCCATCAACTGCTTGCGTACCTTTGCATAGATGAGGTTGCGAACGCCAGGAATAGAGGTCAAAATCTTCAACGCTGGCTTCTCGAGTGTAGGCATTACCTTATTCTTAAAAATCTTCTCCAACACAAGTGGCACAGTAATCAAGAGGTAAGGCTTGATATCGCCCAACGCCTGCAACAAGAGTGTTGGAGTTGGGGTCTTACCCAAGAAGAATACACGCGCACCACCGAACAATGGGTAGAGGAACTCGAACGCCATACCGTACATATGCGCCATTGGCAACATTGACATAATCTGGTCGCCGCGCTGCACTGGGATGTGGCTCAACGCAAACTCGATGTTTGATGAGAGGTTGCGCGATGTGAGCATAACACCCTTTGGTGAAGATGTTGTACCTGATGTATAGTTGATGATTGCCAAGTCGTCGAGGTCGCCAATCTTGTAGTCGGTGATGGCCTCACGCATCGAAACATCCACCTTCTTATCTGCTGCAAGGATTGCAGAGATCTGCTCGCCCTGCTCCTTGTCGGCAGCATAGAGCAATGAGAAATCCTCAACGCTGATAGCAGCACGCAACGATGGCATATTATCTACGCTCATCGCGCCCCAGGTCTTCGCATCGGTAAAGAGAATGACGCTGTCGGAGTGTGCTGTGAGGTTTGCAATATCTGCTGGGTTGAAGTCAGCAAGGATAGGCACTGCAACGGCACGGTTTGATACGATAGATACAAAACTGATTGCCCAGTGAGCACAGTTCTTTGCAGCGATGGCGATGCGGTCGCCCAACTCAACGCCTACCACTTTGTAGCAGTCGTGGATTTTTGATATCTGCGTTGCGATCTCACCGAATGTATAGGTCTTACCCTGATAGTCACTCAATGCTGGCAAATCCCAGTTCTCACGCGCCGACTTCTGGAAGATTGATAAATAGTGTCTCATAAATTTGTAGCTTTACGCCTGATAAAATTTTCGTTTAAGAGTTAGTGTATTTCTCACGATGCAAATATCCAAGTTTTCGCGCGAAAATTAAAATTTAAGTGGTATGGGGCGAAACGGAGGGGCGAAATCCTTATAAGGGACAAAAATCGGCAAAAACGGGGCGAAATTTTCATTTTCGCCCCGTCCCTATTTTCTAACTTTTGCTCGTTTCTGTCCTTACGCGCCCTTTACGAGCCACTGATTGATGCTCTCGATATAGGTTTTTGACACTGGCACATCGGGCACTCCCTCGATACCAAACTCGACATAGATACCCTCCTTTTCGCGGCGCATAACCTTAATCAAATCGAGGTTGATGATGTATGAGCGGTGGCAACGCTGGATGTGTGTTGCCTCCAACTGCTTCGCCACGCGAGTGAGTGTATTACGCACCAAAACCTTCTTTGGCAAGTTGTTGTTCAGATACCAAACGCAGACATAGTTATCTGCCGACTCAAGCAACAACAAGTGTTCACGGCGAACCGAAAGGCGCATCTCGCCCTTCTCATCATAAATCTGCACATACGCCGCCTGCAAAGCGGTCTCATCCTCCGCCAGACGCTCGCGGATGTGACGCAACTGCGCCACGCGCTCCTGCCAGATGAAGTAGATGTAGCACATCACATAAGGTATCAGCAGGATAAGGCTCGTCTTCATCAGCGAGTTATAGAAGAGCGTGGTGACGCTCTTGGTAGTGTCGGTGAAGATAGCCGCAATGGTGAAGAGGAACGCCATAACCAAAATCTCGAACACCACCCACGAGATGTAGTGGATGTAGGAGATTGGGCGCTTGCGGGTGTAAAGTCCCATTATCCAGCGACTTATGGCAACCACAGCCATACCCACAAGGATAAAGCATACCGTAATCAACTGCACCAGCACCTCGCGCGAGATGTTCAGGCGGTGCAGCAGCGCAGCATCCTCGTCGATATGGTCGAAGTTGAACGGACGATAAATCGTGATGAACAACAACGCGAAAATCGGCACGAAGATAATCATCGTGATTTGATTCGAGCGCTTATATATAAATGATGGTATTGGTGTCATAACAGACCTATTTAGTTATCGAATCTCGAATGCGAAACGGCACAACGCATCGCCCGCCTCGTTGGCGAACTCATAGGTGCGCACGGTGTCGCTACACTCGCCCTTGAGCGAGAGAAGATCGCCATACAACGCCTCACGCAAGAAGTTGATATCCATACGCACCGCCTCCAACTTCTCGGGCACCTCGATAGGCATCGTGTCGAAGATAAGGTCGATGTAACGCATCGTATTCATATGGCGGTTGAAGTCGATGTCGCTGTAAGCAACCTTGTGCTCAAGGATAGGCTCTGACTTCACTGCGCCGAGTCGGCGAGGACGCTCGCAAGGCGATGGGCAATCGACGATTGTGCCGTCGTGCACCTTCTCTAAAGTCTTCATATCCACTGGCATACGCGTATCGTAGTCGAGCATACACCACTGCGTAACGGCACGACCAAACTCTCGGCCTGCGCCGTCGGTCAGCGTGAAGTTACGGGTTGATGAGAGGCGGTTATAATCGCTAATCCAGGTGTGTACGGTAAACTCATCGTACTCGCGGGGCATATAGTCAAGTTCGATGCAGAGGCGCGAGAGCACCCAGCCGAAATTCTTATCCGCCAAAACCTGTATGCCGAAGCCGCGATTGTGGGCATCGCGACCCGCTACATAGAGGATGATATCACACATTGACGAGACAGTAGCACGCGATGTGAAATCGACATTGCGTGGTTCAACCTTACACTTGAAAACGCTCTTTTCCATACTATTTTCTTGTTTTATCTCATTGCAAAGATAGTCAATTTTTCCATCGTTGCAATTTTATTCATCTTTCTACTATTTTGACACTGGGTTACCAAACCTCCGCCGGGAGGAACATCTTGAGCACCTGATAGACTGCTATCATATGGCAGACATCGCCCAAAAGAACGAAGATGTGGAAGATGGTGTGCATATAGCGCACCTTCTTAAATCCATAGAGCACAGCGCCCGCAATATAACTCACGCCCTCGCCTACTACCCACAGCACAATCGAAAGTCCGACACACTGATAGAAGGGGCGGAAAGCGACCAAAATCGTCAGACCCATCAGGACATAGCACGCAGTCTCTAAATAACTGTGAGCCTTTAACTTATTGAGGCTAATTGATGTGCCGACGATGGCGCACGCCCACACAAAACCGAATATCACCCACGCCCATACATTGGCGCCCGCCTCACGCATCGCAATAAGCGTAATTGGCGTATAACTGCCCGCGATATGCCAGTAGATTGCCGAGTGGTCGAATTTCCTCAAAAGAGCCTTGCGGGGCACCTTTTCTGCGGGGCAGGCGTGATAGATGGTGGAGGTGAGATAGGAACTCACAACACCAAACAGATAGAGCCACAAGGCGAACACTGTCATCGGCGACCCGCTCGCATAACCTTTTGCCAAGAACCACAGGCAGATAGCACCACCCGCGACCACACCGATGCCGTGCGAAATGCTGTTCGCCCACTCCTCGGATTTTGTATATTGTTTCTTTACTAAAATCTCGTTCATAGGGGCAAAAGTAATAAAAATATCTGCGAAATTCTACTTTTACAACATAAAATTGTTGTTTTCCGTCATTTTTCAACGCCTCTCGCCGCATAAAAATAGTGCTTTGCGACCGCTATTTTTCGACTCGTGGTCGGTTCACCACGCAATTTAGTCACTTCACCCGAGAGATTTACTCCAAATGTGCCGAAAATAGAGATTTTTTTCATATCTTTGAATGATTATTCAAACACGAAAATTAAAACGCAATAGAGATATGAAGAAAAAATGGATTATCACTGCCGCAATCATCGCAGTATTCTGCTTGCTCGCCGCAGGCTACAAGTATTATCAGAAGAGTCAGGGAGGCGAAGAGGGCGCACCAGCCGCTGCTGCGCCAGCAGGCCCACGACAGAACATCCTCAATGTGAATGGTCTTGTAATCAACCACCAGTCACTCACCGAGGATATTGCAATGGTGGGTAACCTGCTCCCAGACGAGGAGGTGGACCTCACATTCGAGACATCGGGTAAGATTGTCGAGATTAACTTCCAGGAGGGTACGCTCGTGAAAAAGGGCGACCTTTTGGCGAAGGTGAACGACAAGCCACTTCAGGCGCAGTTGTCGCGCTATGAGGCGCAGTTGAAACTCGCACAGGACCGCGTATATCGCCAGAGTACACTTCTGGAGAAGGACGCCGTGAGTCAGGAGGCATTCGAGCAGGCGCGCACAGAACTCGCAATGCTCAACGCCGACATCGACATTGTGAAGCAGAACATCGCCCTCACAGAACTCCGCGCTCCGTTTGATGGCGTTATCGGTCTGCGTAATGTCAGCGAGGGTGCTTACGCATCGCCAAGCGTGGTGGTAGCGAAACTTACAAAGATCTCTCCGCTGAAGATTGATATGTACATCCCAGAGCGTTATGCCGACGACATTAAGGTGGGTACTCCTTTGACATTCACCGTCGAGGGTCAGAACCGCACCTACGATGCGAAGGTCTATGCCAAGGAGTCGGAGGTGGATATGGCGACCCGCACGCTTGCTGTGCGTGCCATCTTCCCTAACACCGCTGGTCAGTTGATGCCTGGCCGTTTCATCTCGGCGAAAATCCGTATGAGCGACATCCCACAGGCTATCGCCATCCCAACCGAGGCTATCGTGCCAGAGATGGGTGTTGATAAGGTCTATGTATATCGCGGTGGCAAGGCTTATGCCACAACCGTAAAGACTGGCTTGCGTACCGACGCCCTCATCCACATCATCGAGGGTATCGAGTTGGGCGACACAATCATCACATCGGGTACACTCCAGTTGCGTGAGGCTCTGCCCGTTAAGTTGGATGTCATTGAATAACATAATCCGTTTTAGAGTATGAATATTTCCGAATTAAGCATACGACGCCCCGTACTTGCCACCGTGCTTACGCTTATCATCGTCATCTTTGGCGTGATTGGCTACACCTCGCTCGGTGTGAGAGAGTACCCCAGCGTCGATAACCCTATCATCTCGGTGAACTGCTCCTACCCAGGTGCTAATGCAGATGTCATCGAGAACCAGATTACAGAGCCTCTGGAGCAGAACATCAACGGTATCCCTGGTATCCGTTCGTTGTCGAGTGTGAGTTCGCAGGGCAGCAGCCGTATCACCGTAGAGTTTGAGTTGTCGGTGGACCTTGAGACCGCAGCGAATGATGTGCGTGACAAGGTATCACGCGCACAGCGCTTCCTGCCTCGTGACTGCGACCCTCCAACCGTATCGAAAGCCGACGCCGACGCGCAGCCTATCCTGATGCTGGCGGTGCAGAGCGACAAGCGCTCGTTGCTGGAGATTAGCGAGATTGCCGACCTTACAATCAAGGAGCAGTTGCAGACCATCAGCGATGTGAGTGCTGTGCAGATTTGGGGTGAGAAGCGTTACTCGATGCGTATATGGCTCGACCCGGCCAAGATGGCGGGTTATGGTATCACGCCAGTGGATGTAAAGACGGCTCTTGACAGAGAGAATGTAGAGTTGCCTTCGGGTAGTATCGAGGGTAATACAACCGAGCTTACCATCCGTACTATGGGTTTGATGCACACAGCGCAGGAGTTCAACGACCTTGTGGTGCGCGAGAGCGACGACCGCATCATCCGTTTGAGCGACATCGGTCGTGCGGAACTTGGTCCACAGGATACACGCAGTTATATGAAGATGAACGGTGTACCGATGGTGGGTGTTGTTGTAATTCCACAGCCAGGTGCTAACCACATTGAGATTGCCGATGCGGTGTATGAGCGTGTGGAGAGTATGAAGAAGGATTTGCCCGATGATATTGTGTTGAGTTATGGTTTCGACAATACAAGATTTATCCGCGCATCAATCGCCGAGGTGAAGAAGACTGTGTATGAGGCGTTTATCCTGGTGGTTATCATCATCTTCCTCTTCCTGCGTAACTTCCGCGTGACGCTCATCCCTTGTATCGTTATCCCCGTATCGTTGATTGGTACATTCTTCCTGATGTATATCGCAGGCTTCTCAATCAATGTGCTTTCGATGCTGGCGGTGGTGCTCTCGGTGGGATTGGTGGTGGATGACGCTATCGTAATGACCGAGAACATATACATACGAATAGAACGCGGAATGAGTCCGTTTGATGCGGGTATCGAGGGTGCGAAGGAGATCTTCTTTGCCGTAATCTCGACCTCAATCACGCTGCTCGCCGTATTCTTCCCTATCGTCTTTATGGAGGGTATGACGGGACGACTCTTTATTGAGTTTAGTTTGGTGATTTCGGGTGCGGTGATTATCTCGACATTCGCGGCGCTGACCGTTACCCCTATGCTCGCATCGAAGATTTTGGTCAAGAAGGAGAAGCAGAGTTGGTTCTACGAGAAGACCGAGCCATTCTTCGTGTGGTTGAATAACTTTTATAGTACTACCCTTGCTGCGTTCCTCAAGGTGCGTTGGATTGCAATTCCTATCACGCTGGCGATGTTCGTCGTAATCGGTTGGTTGTGGAGCACCATCCCTGCCGAGTTGGCTCCGCTGGAGGACCGCTCGCAGATTAACATCAACACGATGGGTAAGGAGGGTGTGACATACGAGTTCATGCGTGACTACACCGAGAATATCAACCAGCAGATTGACTCGCTGGTGCCAGAGGCGAAGTATGTGACTGCCCGCGTGAGCAGCGGTCGCGGTAACATCCAGGTGGCGCTGAACGACATCTCGACCCGTGAGCGCTCGCAGATGGAGATTGCCGAGGAGTTGTCGGCCGTAGTGAAGAAGCACACCAAGGCGCGTGCCTTCGTGCAGCAGCAGAGTACATTCGGTAACCGCCGAGGCGGTATGCCAGTGCAGTATGTATTGCAGGCGATGACCATCGAGCGTCTGGAGGAGGTATTGCCACTCTTTATGGAGAAGGTGTATGAGAGCGATGTGTTGCAGATGGCCGATGTGAACCTCAAGTTCTCGAAGCCCGAGGCGCGCATCACAATCAACCGCGACAAGGCGAATATGCTGGGCGTATCGACACGCGACATCGCGCAGACCTTGCAGTATGGCTTGAGTGGTCAGCGTATGGGTTACTTCTATATGAATGGTAAGCAGTATGAGATTCTTGCCGAGATTAACCGTCAGCAGCGTAACAAGCCTGCCGACCTGAAGTCAATCTACCTGCGTAGTTCGTCGGGCGAGATGATTCAGATGGATAACCTCGTGAGCGTGGAGGAGAATGTGGCACCACCACAACTCTACCACTACAACCGCTTCCTATCGGCTACTATCTCGGCGGGTCTTGCAAAGGGTAAGACCATCGGCGAGGGTCTGGAGGAGATGGACCGCATCGCAGCAGAGGTGTTGCCTGATGACTTCCGTACGGCGTTGTATGGCGACTCGAAGGAGTTTAGAGAGAGTTCATCGAGCCTTCTGTTTGCGTTCCTGCTCGCCATCGTGCTTATCTACCTGATTCTGGCGGCGCAGTTCGAGAGTTTCAAGGACCCATTGGTGATTATGCTTACCGTGCCTTTGGCTATCGCTGGTGCGCTCATATTTATGGCAACTACGGGTCAGACGATGAACATTTATAGTCAGATTGGTATCATTATGCTTATCGGCTTGGTGGCAAAGAACGGTATCCTTATCGTGGAGTTCGCCAACCAGAAGCAGGAGGCGGGCGAGAGTCTGCGCTCGGCTATCGAGACAGCATCGTTGCAGCGTATGCGCCCAATCCTGATGACAAGCGCCTCGACAATCCTCGGTCTGCTGCCACTGACAGTGGCTACGGGTGAGGGTGCTAATGGCCGTATCGCGATGGGTATCGCCGTTGTGGGTGGCATGGTGGTTTCGACCATCCTGACACTCTACATCGTCCCAGCAATCTACACTTATGTCTCTACCGACAGACAGAAACTAACTAAACAGGAGTAAACATTACCTATTATGAGATATATACTTTCCGCAATATTGCTCCTTGTGAGCATCACCAATCTCTCGGCACAAAAAGTGCTATCACTCAAGGAGTGTCTGGAGACTGGTTTGCAGAACAACTACGACCTGCTGATTGTGCGTAACGAGCAGCAGATTGCCGACAACAACGCAACACGCGCCAATGCGGGTATGCTGCCTACGCTCGACCTCTCGGCGGGCTACAACGGCACAGCGAAGAGCACAACAACATATCCCCGCGAGGGCGATAGTTACACCGACGCGGCGGCATACGACCAGACGGTGGATGTGGGTGTATCGCTGGGCTGGACAATCTTCAACGGCTTTAAGATGCAGACCAACTTCAAGCGTTTGCAGGAGTTGAAGACCCTCGGCATACTGCGTACACGCCTCGAGGTGGAGGACTTCGTGGCGAGCCTCACGGCAGAGTACTACAACCTCATCCAGCAGACCCTGCGACTGAAGAACTACCGCTACGCAGTGGCCCTCTCGCGTGAGCGCTTGCGCATCACCGAGGCACGCTACCGCATCGGTGACTTCTCGCGTCTGGACTGGCTACAGGCGAGAGTCGATTTCAACGCCGACTCTTCGCAGTATATGACCCAGCAGGAGTTGGTGACAGCATCGCGCATCCGCATCAACGAGTTGATGGCAAACAAGGATGTGACAGAGCGCTGCTTCGCGCGTGACTCGGTGATTGAGGTGAACGCAGAGTTGAAGTGGGATGAGTTGGAGGCGAGCATGAACGAGTCGAACTCGGAGTTGCTCATCGCGGCACGCAACACCAACATTTCGGAATTGGACCTCAAGGCCGCAAAGTCGCGTAACTACCCATACCTCAACCTCTCGGCGGGATATGGCTACACACGCAACCTCTACGGCAAGAACGACCCTATGGGCAGAGGTACATTGGGCCCAAATGTGGGCCTGAAACTCGGCTTTAACATCTTCGACGGCAACCGCCGCCGCGAGCAGAACAATGCCCGCATAGAGGTTGAGAACGCGCAATATACACAGGAGCAGTTGCACCAGTCGCTGATGGCTGACCTCGCAACATTCTGGCAGGCATATACAAACAACCTCGAGGTGATTAAACTCGAGCAACAGAACCTTATCGCAGCGAAGGAGAATTATGAGATTGCTATGGAGCGCTACCTGCTCGGTGACCTGCCCGGTATCGAGATGCGTGAGGCGCAGAAGAGCCTTCTGGATGCCGAGGAGCGTATCCTCACGGCGGAGTACAACACCAAGTTGTGTGAGATTTCGCTGATGCAGATTAGCGGAAATGTGCTGGAGTATATGAAGTAAAGGCAAACCGAAAACAACCTTTGTAGAGAGATTATGAGCAGACCGTTAGCGGAGCGACTGCGCCCGCAAACTATCGACGAATATATAGGACAGAGCCACCTTGTCGGCAAGAATGGTGTCTTCACGAAGTTCCTCGAGACGGGAAATGTCCCCTCGTTTATCCTGTGGGGACCTCCAGGTGTGGGTAAGACCACGCTGGCGAAGTTGGTAGCGAACCACTTGAAGCGCCCATTCTACACCCTCTCGGCCGTTACGGCGGGCGTGAAGGAGGTGCGCGAGGTGATTGAATCGGCACGCCGACAGAGCCTCTTCCAGCCAAGGGCTTCGTTCCTGTTTATCGATGAGATTCACCGCTTCAACAAGAGCCAGCAGGACTCGCTGCTGGGCGCTGTGGAGCAGGGTATCGTCACGCTTATCGGTGCGACCACTGAAAACCCTTCGTTTGAGGTTATCTCGCCGCTCTTGAGCCGTTGTCAGGTCTATATCCTAAAGTCGATGAACGACGAGGAGTTGCAGACCCTGCTCACGCGAGCCCTGACCACAGACGAGGAGTTGCGCCAGAGAAACATCACCGTAACGGAGACTGCAGCACTGTTCAAATTTTCGGGAGGTGACGCGCGTAAGTTGCTCAACATATTGGACATCATCGTGGGAGCAAGTGATGGCGACATCAACATCACCGACGAGTATGTGACCGAGTGCTTGCAGCAGAACATCGCCCTCTACGACAAGAACGGCGAGCAACACTACGATGTTATCTCGGCATTTATCAAGTCGGTGCGCGGCAGCGACCCCAACGCGGCAATATACTACCTGGCGCGAATGTTGGCGGGAGGCGAGGAGCCACGCTTCATTGCACGCCGACTGGTGATTCTCGCGTCGGAGGATATTGGTTTGGCAAACCCTAATGCCCTGCTGCTGGCGAATGCCTGCTTCGATACGGTGCATAAGATTGGTATGCCCGAGGCGCGTATCACACTCGCCGAGACGACCATCTACCTCGCCACAAGCCCAAAGAGCAACTCGGCATATATGGCTATCAACGAGGCGCTCGCCTTCGTGAACAAGGATACCACTAACCGCCCTGTGCCGTTGCATCTTCGCAATGCGCCGACACGCCTGATGAGCGAGGCGGGATATGGCAAGGACTACAAGTATGCACATAACTACGAGGGTGGATTTGTTGAGCAGGAGTTTCTGCCAGAGTCACTCTCTGGGCATACATTCTACCACCCCAACCTGCAAAACCAGCAGGAGCAGAAGATTGCCGAGCGAATGGCGGCATTATGGAAAGATAAATATAAGTAACGGATGAAAAAGATACTATCAATCATAATTGCGTGTCTATGCGTGGCGCAGGCATTTGCTCAAAAGAGCGATTTTGTGCCCGAGAAGCATACGCACCTCTACGCCGTAAAGGGCGCAGACTCACTCTACCTCGACCACTACATCGCTCCCGTAGAGGGCAAGCGCCCCTGCGTGATGTTTGTCTTTGGTGGCGGTTTTGTGCGTGGAGAGAGGGATATTGACCGCGATATACCCTACTTCCATTTCCTCGCCCGCAACGGCTATGATGTCGTGTCGATTGACTACCGTCTAGGAATGAAGGGTGTCTCGTCGCCTGGTATCATCGAGTTTCTGCGACACTTCGACAAGACGATAAACATCGCTGTGGAGGACCTCTTCTCGGCGACAAACTACATACTTGACCATGCCGACGAGTGGCAGATTGACCCATCGCAGATTGTCGTAAGCGGTTCAAGTGCGGGCGCTATCACCGCTTTGCAGGCGGAGTATGTCGTAAGCAACCAGCGCGAGGGCTCCGAGATTTTGAAGGAGGGTTTTAATTATGCGGGCATCATCGCATTTGCGGGTGCTGTGTTTACGCTGGATGGCAAGCCAAAATGGAAGAACCCTACGGCGCCGATGCTGCTCTTCCACGGCAGTTCAGACACGCAGGTGCCTTATAAAAAGGTGTCGATGTTTGGAATGGGAATGTATGGCTCGAAGTATATCGCGGGCAAACTCCAAAAGGCGGGCAACCCCTACTGGCTCTACACTGTGGAGTATGACTCGCACGCGATGGCGGGCAAGCCTATGCACTTCCAGCAGAAGGAGATACTAATCTTCCTTGAGGAGTATGTGAAGCAGCGCCGCAACCTCCAGCGCACTACATTCTCTTTGGATGGCGCACTGCCAAAGGCAAAGACCCACTTTCTGCCAACCGACTTCATCAACTCAAACTATTAGGGATGAAGCGCATAGGTGTGATTTCCGACACGCACAACTGCTTCGATGAGCCGTTGCGTGAGTTCCTGAAGGATGTCGATGAGATATGGCACGCGGGCGACTTCGGGTCGCTGGAGTTGGCGGACGAGATTGCGGCATTCAAGCCCCTGCGTGGCGTGTGGGGCAACATCGACGGTGGCATTATACGAAGGGTATATAATGAGTTCTCTTTCTTTGAGTGTGAGGGAAAACGAGTGCTGATTACCCACATCGGCGGCTATCCGCGACACTACTCGCCTGCCGCATTAAGGATGATTCAGTCGGCAAAGCCCGACATCTTTGTGGCGGGACACTCACACATCCTGAAGGTTATCTACGACCCTATCTACTCGCTGCTGCACATCAACCCAGGAGCAGCAGGAAAGTATGGTTTTCATAATGTACGCACCGCAATACGCTTCACAATCGACGGCACCGACATCCGCGATATGGAGATTGGCGAGTGGAAACGATAGCAAGGCATAATAACGCCCTTAAGTGGTGCGTTATGTAGTCGAAGGCTCTTGCTTAAGGCAAGGGGGCATAATGATTAGTTGTGAAACCTGACGGAATGAATTGAAGAATAAGGGGCTGACGGCAATTGCCATCAGCCCCTCGCTTTAACCCAAAAACTACTATAAGAAAATCCCGTTTCTAACTCTTTCTACGGTACTCCTTTGGTGACATTCCCGCGCGACGCTTGAAATACTTACCAAAGAAGGTCTGCGATGGGAAGTTAAGGTGGTCGCTAATCTGCTGGATGGTCATCGTGGTGGACTTCAGCAGAGCACGAGCCTCAAGCACCACATATCTCTCAATCCAATCAGCCGCTGATGCGCCCGTACACTCCTTCACTACGCGCGAGAGATAGCGTGGCGTAATGCACAACGCCTCGGCGTAGAACTTCAGTTGGCGCTCCTTGCGGAAATTCGCCTGCACAAGTTCCATAAACTGCTTCGACAATACATCGGCATTGGTACGCGCACGCTCCCCGTTGTCGTTGAGTTTGCTTGGGGCATTCGAGGCGTAGAAGATTGCCATCATAATGTGCTGCATCACCTGCATACGATACTGGCTGGTGCTGTAGTTCACCACATAGAGTGCCGCATCGAAAAACATCTTCTCAATCTGCAACTCCTCCTCGCTGGGGGTCGAAATTACAGGGTGGCTGATGTTCATACGGAATGGCATCGAACCGCTGATATAGACCATCATCGACTCAATGAAGTGGCGCGAGAGAAAGACCACATTGGCATCGAAATCATCCGACACATCCTCAATGGATACAATCTGCCCAGGGCTCAACTGCAACATCTGTCCGCCGCCCGAGAGTTCATACTCATCCATATTGATATTCAGGCGAATACTACCCTTGAGGTGCTTCGCCACGATGAAGAAATCGTACTTCTGCGCCTGTCTCAACTGCATCTTTAACTCGGACGAAATCTCCGCCCTGACATCCGCAAAGTTGAACACCGACAACTCGCCCGCAATGCTTGCAACACTCTGCAAGCCCTCCAAAAACGGCAACCAATCATTCTGCTGTATCATAACGCTCGTGTTTTATGCTTTTCAAAAAAAATTGCATCGGCAAAATTAGTCAATTTTTACCCTACCGCAAGAGCAAGTGTACTTATTGACCAATTACTCGCACTCTGCTACGAATAATTTTACATTTTTGCCTATTTGCTACACATTCTTTCTCGCTGTGGAATTATCTACTCATATAACGCATTTCAACCATTTTTTAGTATCTTTGTCACGCTATGAATTTTATAAGAAAATACAAACCATTCTATAAGGAGAATCTGCGTCTGGCGTTGCCGGTAATTCTGTCGCAGGTGGGTCAAATCACTGTGCAACTTGCCGACTCGGCGATGGTCGGTCGATATGGTGGCGATGACCCTACGCCACTGGCGGCGGTATCGTTTGCGTCAAATTTCTTCTTCATCATCTTTATCGCCTCGATAGGTCTTACTTTTGGTCTTACGCCAAAGGTGGGCGAACACTATGCGCAAGGAAATCACGGCTATCTGCGCCGTCTGTTGAGCAACGGCATGGTGCTCTTTGCGGCGTTGGGTGTGGTGGCTACGGCGCTGCTTTATGCCCTGCGAGGGGCGCTCCCCGTAATGGGCAAACTGATGCTGGGTGACGGTGGTGATGCCTCGATTGGCGAGGTGGTAGATATGGCACTCCCCTACTACAACACGCTGATGTGGAGTCTGTTACCAGTGATGGTATGGGGTACGATAAAGCAATTCCTGGAGGGTGTGGGCAACACGCGCATCGCGATGGTCACAATCATCGTAGCCAACACGATAAACATCATCCTTAACTGGGTGCTCATCTTTGGCAAGTGCGGCTTCGAGCCTATGGGCGCACTCGGCGCGGGCTATGCAACGCTCATCTCGCGCATCTGCCAATGCTTGATGCTGGTGGGTTATTTCTTCCTCACACCACGCTTCAAGGAGTACACAACAAGGGTCTTTGAGCGCACGAAACTCTCACTGAGAACGATGATAAGCATCCTGAAGGTGGGCATACCAATCGCCTTCCAGATGCTGATGGAGGCGAGCGCCTTTGTACTTGCGGGAATACTTGTGCTGGCGTTTGGCGCGACCTCGGTGAGCGCATATCAGATAGGCGTAAATATGATGAATCTCACATTTATGATTATCATCGCCATCGGCTCGGCAACAACCATCCTCTGCTCATACATCTACGGCAACAAGTCGTATGCGCGACTGCGTAACACGGTCAATGCCGCCTACCAGATGGGGCTTCTGTGGAACCTCTCGGTGGCGACCGTCTATGTGATTTTGAGAAAGGAGATTCCAGCGCTCTTTACGGCAAATCAGGAGGTGATTGACATCACGGCAAGGATGCTTATTTTCATCGCGTTATTCCAGATTTCCGACTGCTTGCAGGCAATCTCAATCAGTATCCTGCGAGGCTTGCAGGATGTGAAGATTATTATGCCTATCGTGGTGGTTTCGTACTTGGTGTTCAACATCCCGATTGGCTATCTGCTCGCCTTCAACTGCGGACTGAAGGCCGACGGACTCATCATAGGTTTCATCGTGGGACTCACCATCTGCGCTACGCTCACGATGTTGCGCGTGAGAAGAAACATCCGCATAATGGAACTCACCACCAAAAAGTGAGTACAAAAAGAGAGTAAAAAATAAAATTTTTTATTACCTTTACCAAAATTTTGAGATTATTATGGATTGTCCTAAAAAACATATACCCGAAATGGGACGCGGTTTCAAGGTGTGCGACTGCCACGAAGAGGTGTGCGTCGAGCCTGTGGAGGGTTGTTTCAAACTGCACGAGACACCCTGGCTGGAGGAGTATCCCGACAATATCCCAACCGATATTTTCGAGGTGCGCTTCAAGAATACGCGTCGCTCATTCTACAAGAATGTGAACAACCTCGACCTCAAGCGAGGCGACATCGTGGCGGTGGAGGCTTCACCAGGTCACGACATCGGCATCATCTCGCTCACTGGCGATATGGTGGCAAAGCAGATTCGCCGCACTGGATTCAGCCCTTTCAATGGCGAGTTCAAGAAGATTTACCGCAAGGCTAAACCATACGACATCGAGCGTTGGCAGGAGGCTATCGCGCTGGAGCACGACACAATGATTCAGTCGCGCCAGATTGCCGCGGAGATGGGTCTGGATATGAAGATTGGCGATGTGGAGTATCAGGGCGACAAGATTAAGGCTATCTTCTACTACATTGCCGAGGGTCGTGTCGATTTCCGCGAACTCATCAAGGTTTTTGCCGAGCGTTTCCACATCCGTATCGAGATGAAGCAGATTGGTGCCCGTCAGGAGGCTGGTCGCATCGGCGGTATCGGTGCCTGTGGACGAGAACTCTGCTGTGCATCGTGGATTTCATCATTCTCGAGCGTTACGACAAATGCCGCTCGCGTGCAGGACATCTCGCTTAACCCACAGAAACTGGCGGGTCAGTGCTCGAAACTCAAGTGCTGCCTGATGTATGAGTATGATGTATATGCCGACGCGCGACAGACATTGCCACGCGTGCGTGAGCCGCTGCAGGCGATGGATGGCGAGTACTTCCTCGTAAAGACCGACATCCTGGCTCGCACGATGTCATTCAGCAGCAGCAAGGATTCGATGTCGAATGTGGTTACAATCCCAACATCTCGCGTGAGAGAGATTATCGCGATGAACCGCGCAGGCAAGAAGGTGGACTCTATCGTCGATAAGGATAGCGTTGTAGTGGTGGACGAGCCAACATACCGCACCGAGGAGGATAGCATCACACGCTTCGATAACCAGAACAAGCGTCGTCGCAACAAGAATAAGAAGTCTGGTAACAACCGACAGCAGAAAAACAACGCTCCTGCGGGCGAGCAGAACGCCGCAGAGGCTGCAGCACCAGCGGAGCAGGGCGCACAGAACAAGGAGGGTCGCGAGAACCGAGATAACCGACAGCGCCGTGACCGCAACAACCGCCGTCACAACAACCACCGAGCAGAGGGTGGCGAGGGTCAGACTTCGGGCAATGCGCCACACGCAGGCAACGCTCCACAGGAGAAGCAGGCGGGTGAGGCGCACCATCAGGGCGAAAATCGTCAGGGTGAGGGCAACCGTCAGGGGGGCGAGGGTCACCACCAGCACCGCAATAATCGTCGTAACTTCCGCCCTCGTCGCGACAACCGAGGCGAGAGAGGCGACGGCAACAAGGCAGAGAACAACCACGCAGCAAACAAGCAGGAGTAAGCGATGCGAAGAGTCATTATCGGCATAGTTGCGTGCTCGATGTCGCTGCTGCTCTCGGCGTGCAGGGTTGAGCCCGATATGGTTGTGATGAGCGATGTGGATGTAAACGGCTGGAGCGAATGCACCACGCTGACCTACAACAATCGACTCACGGAGCAGTGTGATTTGAACATTATGCTCCACATCAACAACCGCTTCTCAAAAGAGAGTATCGCGCTGGAGATTACCACGCTCACGCCCGACTCATTGCGCCTGACGGAGCAGGTGACGCTCCCCATTGACTTTAAGTGGGAGCAGCCTACGGCAACGACTGCCGACATCACGCTACCCTACCGACGCAATGTCACCTTGAGATGCGAGGGCGACTATGTGTGGCAGATTACGCCCCTCGAGAGCATTGATGGCGTGGAGGCTGTGGGCATAAACTTCAAGATTAATAACTAACGGGCCTCAAGCCCAAAGAACTATACTACATTGGGAAAGGATAAACTCAAACGATTTGCAGAAAACCTCACATTCCGCTGTATGGTGCAGCCCGAGTTTGATGAGATTTTCCATAAGGACCACCCCCTGAAGGGTCGCTGGCACAAGGATTTCTTCCACAACGACAACCCTATCATCCTGGAGTTGGGCTGCGGCAAGGGCGAATATACTATCGCGCTGGCGGAGCGTAACCCCAACGCCAACTACATCGGCGTGGATATCAAGGGTGCGCGTATGTGGCGCGGTGCAAAGACTGCTACCGAGAATGGAATGACAAATGTGGGTTTCCTGCGTACACGCATCGAGTTCATCAACTCGTTCTTCGCCGAGGGCGAGGTGGCGGAGATCTGGATTACCTTCCCCGACCCACAACTCAAGACCCGCCGTGCGAAGAAGCGCCTCACATCGCCAATCTTCCTGGAGTACTACGCGCAGTTCCTCGCCGCCGACGGCTGGATTAACCTCAAGACCGACTCACAGCACCTCTACGGCTACACCAACGAGGTTGTGCGCCACTTTGACCTGCCTTGCGAGGCGTCGAACAACGACATCTACGGCACAGGCTTCGCCGATGCTGAATTATCGGTAAAGACCGCCTACGAGACCAAGTTCCTGGAGCGTGGTCTGCCTATCACCTACACCCGCTTCTCATTGGCTGGCGGCAAGGTATTCCCGATGTTCGACTGGGAGGAGGATGACAAACTCGAGAAGGACAACGAGGAGGCACGAATTGGAATTAGCAAGTGCTAAAGGTTTGTTCAAAATAATAACGCCCCGCCATTTTGGTGGGGTGTTTGTTTTTATTTTATAGCGGATTGGCTACTGCGCAGACAAAAGTCTGCTCCGCTTAATGCCTTTCCGTTGCGCTCGCCGCAGGGCACTTGAAACCCCATCAAGCAAAAGCCGACAAGTCGCCTCATTTTGTTTCCCATATCGCACCTGCAAACAAGTTTGCTATGCGATATAAAAAACAAAAAGATGTTGATTTCTCAACATCTTTTGCTTGCTGTGTTTTCGTGGGAGTTGACGGATTCGAACCGCCGACCCTCTGCTTGTAAGGCAGATGCTCTGAACCAGCTGAG